>DASQXU010000197.1:0-22252 GCA_035639555.1 Thermoleophilaceae bacterium | reverse complement strand
CGGCGATGCCGTCCGAGGTCAGCGCCGTGATCGCGACGGCGATCGCCGCCACGACCAGCCCCGCCGCGATCAGGAAGGCGAGGTGGTAGCCGCCGGTGAGGGCAGAGGCCGTTCGCTCGCCGCCGGCGAGCAGGTGCTCCGTGCGGCTGGTCGCAAGCGTGGCGAGAACGGCCAGGCCGATCGCCCCGCCGACCTGGAGGGTCGTGTTGACCAGCCCCGAGGCGAGCCCCGCGTCCCTGGGGGTGGCGCCGGACATGGCCAGCGTCATCAGGGAGGGGAAGGACATGCCTGCCCCCAGGCCCAGCAGGACCATCACCGGCAGGACGTCGGTTAGGTAGTCGCCGTTCACCGGCGCGCGGGCAAAGAGCACGAGCGCGGCGGCGATGAGCACAAGGCTCGGCAGCAGGGTGACCTTGGGCCCGAAGCGCATGTTCAGGCGCTCCGAGAAGCCCAGGGACAGCGTCCCGATGACCATCGTCACCGGCAGGAAGGCGAGCCCAACCTCGAGCGCGTCATAGCCGAGCACCCGCTGGAGGTAGAGCGCGCCGAGGAAGAACATCCCGAACATCCCGGCGACGAACAGCGCCTGCACCGCGTTCGCGCCCGCGACGTTGCGCGAACGGAACAGGCGGAGCGGCATCAGCGGGTTGGGGATGCGCGCCTGGCGGGCGATGAAGGCGGACAGGAGGGCGAGGGCGACCGCGCCGAGGCCGAGCGTGTGGAGCGATCCCCAGCCGTGGTCGCCCGCCTCGAGGATCGTGTAGACGCCGAGCATGAGCGCCGCGGTGACGAGCGCGGCGCCCGGCAGATCGGCGCCCCGCTCGATGCCGATTCCCTCGTCGCGCTCGACGAGGCGGAGGGCGAGCAGCGCGGTGGCGACGCCGATCGGCAGGTTGACGAAGAAGATCCAGTGCCAGCTCGCCGCCTGGGTGAGGCCGCCACCGGCGAGGAGTCCGATCGACCCTCCCGAGGAGGCCACGAAGCTGTACACGCCGATCGCCTTGGCCTGCTCCCGGGGCTCCGGGAACATCGTCACGATCATGCCGAGGATGACCGCCGAGGTCAGCGCGCCGCCGGCGCCCTGGATGAAGCGGGCGGCGATCAGGACCCCCTGGGACTGGGCTACCGCGCACAGCAACGAGGCCCCGGTGAAGACGGCGAGTCCGGTCAGGAAGACGCGCCTGCGGCCGAGCAGGTCGCCCAGCCGGCCGGCCAAGAGCAGCAGTCCGCCGAAGGCGATCAGGTATGCGTTCACGACCCAGGCGAGGCTCGACTGGGAGAAGCCGAGGTCCTCCTGGATCGAGGGCAGGGCGACGTTCACGATCGTGGCATCGAGCACGATCATGAGCATCCCCACGCAGAGCACGACGAGCGCGATCCAGCGCCCGCGGCCGTCTGCGTCTTCCTGGACGAAGGTGTGGGCCTCGCTCATGGCAAGGCAGGATGCAGCGCGCGCGGCGCTGCGCGAATACGGCTAGCTGGCGTCCGCGCGGGGGGTTAACCGCACCGTGGCGGGCGCGTCCAGTGCGAGGCGGGCGATGATCGCCGTCCCCTTCCCGGGTGGGCTCAGGATCTCGAGCTCGCCGCCGAGCGCGCTGACCCGGTCGGCCATCCCGCGCAGCCCGCTGCCGCGCGAGGCCTCGGCGCCGCCGACGCCGTCGTCGCGCACCACGACGACCGCCCAGTCCCCGTCGACCCGCACGCCCACTTCGACGCTTCGGCAGCGGGCATGCTTGGCGGCGTTCGTGAGCGCCTCCGCCACCACGAAGTACGCGGTCGTCTCGACCGAGGGCGACAGCCGCTCGGCCGGCACGGGCCCCAGCTCGACGGCGATCGGGCAGCGGCTGGCGAGCGCCTCGAGCGCCGCCTGAAGGCCGCGATCGGTGAGCACGCTCGGATGGATGCCCGCGGCTAGCTCCCGCAGGTCGCGGAGGCCGGCCTGCACCTGCTCGAGCGCCGCGTCGACGTGCTCGCGCGCTTCGTCCGCGGCCTCGTCGAGCTCCCGGCGCGCGAGCCTCAGGCTGATCGCGGCGCCCACGAGCTGCTGCTGGGCGCCATCGTGCAGGTCGCGGCCGAGCCGGCGGCGCTCGGCGTAGCCGGCCTCGACGATCCGGGCGCGCGATGCTGCGAGCTGCTCGCGGGCGTCGGCGTTCGCCAGCGCGGCCGTGACGAGCTCGGCGAACGAGGCAACCCGCTCCTCGCTGCCCTCCGGAAAGGCGTGTGGGCGGTCGCTCGAAGCCATGATCGCTCCCCAGAGCCGGCCGGCGACCCGGATCGGAGCACCCACCACCGACCTGATTCCGGCCTCGCGCAGCCTCGAGGCGAGCTCTCCACCGACCTCCGTGTAGTCGTCGACCCGTTCAGGGCGCCCGCTCCGATAGAGCTTGCCGGTGACGGTCTGGCCCTCGACTGGGATCGTTACGTCGGCGGGGAAGCGCGGGGCGCCGGTGGCGGCCCAGGCCGCCACGACCGTGGCGTTGCCGTCATCTTCGAAGCGGATGATGTCGGTGCTCTCGACGCCCAGGACGCGGGCGACCTCCTGGCAGACCCGCTCGAAGAGCTCGCTCGCTTGGCTGTCGCACGCCGCGAGCGCGGCCACACGGCGGAGGGCCGCGTGCTCGGCGGCGAGGGCCTCGAGCCGGCTGCGCTCGTCCGATGCAGTTATCCCCATCGGCCGCCATTCTCGCGCGCCGGCGCGGAAGGTGAGGTGCGGTCACGCGCGCAGGAAGGTGAGAACGGCCAGCACGCGCCGGTGGTCCTCCGGCGCGGGCGCCAGACCGAGCTTGTCGAAGATGCCGGTCACGTGCTTCTCGACCGCGCGCTCGCTAACCACCAGGTGGCCGGCGATCGCGTGGTTCGAGCGGCCCTCGGCCATCAGCGCCAGCACCTCGCGCTCCCGCGGCGTGAGCTCGGCGAGCGGATCGTCGCGGCGCCGCCTGCCGAGCAGGTGGGCCACAACCTCCGGATCGAGCGCGGATCCGCCCTCGCCTACCCGCCGGACCGCTTCGACGAAGCGCTCCACGTCGGCGACCCGATCCTTGAGCAGGTAGCCCGTCCGCTCGGCGCTCTCCCCGAGCAGGTCGAGCGCGTAGCCCTCCTCCACGTACTGCGATAGGACCAGCACCCCGGTGTCGGGCAGGCGACGGCGGATCTCGAGCGCCGCGCGCAGGCCGTCGTCGGTCCGGGTCGGCGGCATCCGGATGTCGACCACCGCCACCTCGGGCTTGTGAGCGGAGACCTTGCGCATGAGGTCGTCCGCGTCGCCCGCCTGCCCCACAACTTGGAATCCCGCGTCGTCCAGCAGGCGCACGATCCCCTCGCGCAGCAGGACCGAGTCGTCGGCGACGACTACGCGCATGGGATGGTCGTGCGGCCCCATCGCCGCCGATTGTCCCGCGTGCCGGCCTCCGCCGCCGTGCGGGCTAGGCGTAAACGGGCTTCGCCAGGATCGTCGCCACCTGGGCGTCCCGGCGCTCGCGCCGGCGGCGCCAGTAGCGGCTGACGCGGCGCCGCCAGAAGCTCATGCTCGGCCCCTCATCCGGCGTCCCGCCCGAACAGCTCGCCGCGGAGCGTCGCGATCTCGGTCACGACGGCGGCGGCGTAGAGGCTCCGCTGATGCTCGAGCTCGGCCTCGAGGTCGGCCATGTAGGCGTCGATCTCGCCGAGGCCCTCGCGCAGGGCAAGGGCCCGCTCCGCCTGAAGCTGGATCAGGTGGCTGCGAGCTTCGAGCGCGCTGATCGAGGGGCTCCAAGGCTCACTGGCGAAGGACATGCCGGCGAGTCTCGCGCGCACGCGCGCCCGCGAGAATGGGGCTGCCTGGCGTTCGGCCGTTCGGTCAGCCGGTCGTCGTCGGTGCGGCCAACCGAACGCCCGCCGCGCCCGCGGAGCTGCGAGTCCGGGAGCTTGCCGCGCGCGCGGGGTGCGGCTAGCCGTATTTGCACGACGGCGTCCGGAGGCGACAATTCGCATCAGTGGCATCAACCACCGTGCTGATCGTCGACGACCACCCGAGCTTCCGGGCCTGCGCCCGGCGACTGCTCGAGCGGGAGGGCTACCGCGTGGTGGGGGAGGCGGCCGACGGTGAGTCGGCGGTCTCCCGCGCCCGGGAGCTCGGGCCCCACCTAGCGCTCGTCGACGTGTACCTGCCCGACATCGACGGCTTCGAGGTGGCCTCTCGACTTGCGGCCCTCGAGGGCGCTCCGGCGATCGTGCTTATCTCGAGTCGCGACCGGGCCGAGCTCGAGCGGCTC
This sequence comes from Thermoleophilaceae bacterium, assembly GCA_035639555.1. Taxonomy (GTDB): domain Bacteria; phylum Actinomycetota; class Thermoleophilia; order Solirubrobacterales; family Thermoleophilaceae; genus DASQXU01. Next base: position 18,002 of record DASQXU010000197.1, on the reverse strand, counting down.
GTTCCCGGCAGCTCGGCACGTGGCTTCGTGCCGAAGGACGAGCTCTCGAGGGCCGCGATCGAGGAGCTGCTCCGATGAGGCCCGGCGCCGCTCCCGGCCCGGAGGCACCCACGCGGGTCGTCGTGGCCGACGACTCGGTCCTCCTGCGCGAGGGGATCGCGCGCCTGCTCGAGGAGCGGGGCTTCGACGTCGTGGGCCAGGCGGGCGACGCCGAGGATCTCGTGAGGAAAGTCGCCGCGCACAAGCCCGACGTAGCCGTGGTGGACATCCGCATGCCGCCGACTCACACCGACGACGGACTGAGGGCGGCACGCGAGATCGGGAGGCGACACCCCGGCACGGCCGTGCTCGTACTTTCGCAGTACCTCGACGAGGACTATGCGCTCGAGCTTGTGGGCAGACCGTCCGGCGGGGTTGGCTACCTCCTCAAGGACCGCGTGGCCGACATCGAGCCGTTCGCGGATGCCGTCCGGCGCGTCGCGGCGGGCGGTCAGGCGCTCGACCCGGAGCTGCTCTCGGAGCTCGTCGGCCGCGTGCAGCGCGACGATCCGCTCGACGTGCTCACAGCCCGCGAGCGTGAGGTGCTCGAGCTGATGGCCGAGGGGCGCTCGAACCAAGCCATCGGCGAGCGGCTCGTGATCACCGAGCGCGCCGTCGAGAAGCATGCAACCCGCATCTTCGGGAAGCTCGGGCTGTCGCCGGCGCCCGACCATCACCGGCGGGTGCTCGCGGTGCTCGCGTTCCTGCGTTCGCGATGAGCACGGGCGGCGCATCGCTAGCCCGGCTCCAGGCGCTCGTTGCCGAGCAGGCCGCGTTGCGCCGCGTGGCCACGTTCGTCGCCGGGAACCCCGACCCGGGCGAGGTGTTCGCGCGCGTCTGCGCCGAGGTCGGGACGGTGCTCGGCGTGAAGAGCACGAACCTGGTTCGCTTCCAGGGATCCCGCATCGCGAGGGTGGTCGGCGGCTGGAGCGTCCACGGGGCGCCCATGTTCCCCGTTGGCGAGGACGTGCCGCTCGACGGCGACACCGCGGTCGTGAAGGTCAGCCGGAGTGGGCGGGCCGAGCGGGTGGACGACTACTCGGAGCTCGCCGGCGAGCTCCCGGAGCGGATCCAGGCGGCGGGGATAGCGTCCGCGGTCGCCGCGCCGATCAAGGTCGCGGGCAGGCTCTGGGGCGCGATCGTCGCGTCGAGCGGCGAGCCACGCAGCTTCGGCCCGGGTAGCGAGGAGCGGGTGGCGAGCTTCGCTGAGCTCGTGTCGGACGCGCTCGCGAACGCCGACGCCCGCGAGCAGCTCGCCGCCTCGCGCGCGCGGATCGTGGCGGCCGCGGACTCCGAGCGCCGCCGGCTCGAGCGCAACCTCCACGACGGCGCGCAGCAGCGCCTCGTGGGCCTGGCCATAGCGCTGCGGGAGGTAGAGGAGGAGCTCGAGCGCGACGTCGATTCGGCTAGGCGCGTGCTCGCCTCGGCGCGCGAGGAGCTCGCGCTCGCGCTCCAGGAGCTGCGCGAGCTGGCGCGGGGCATCCACCCGGCCCTCCTCAGCGACCGCGGCCTGGGCCCGGCGCTCGAGGCGCTGGCGGCCCGCACGCCGCTGCCCGTGGAGGTAGTCGCCCTCCCGGAGGCGCGGCTTCCGGAGGCGGTCGAGGCGGCCGCGTACTTCGTTGTCGCGGAGGGGCTGACCAACGTGGTCAAGCACGCCCACGCCACCGGCGTGACCGTGGAGATCACGAGCGCCAACGGTTGCGCGCGGGTTCAGGTCCGCGATAACGGCGTCGGCGGCGCCACGCTCGAGGAGGGGTCGGGCCTGCGCGGCCTGGCCGACCGGATCGAGGCTCTCGGCGGCAGCCTGGAGGTGCACAGCGCCAACGGCGACGGCACCGCCGTCGTAGCCGAGATCCCGCTCGGCTAGCGTCGAGAGCTGTAGGGCTAGCCCCACCCGCAGACGCCAGCTACCCGCATTGGTGGGGGCCGAGCCTGCTGGGACGCTCGGCTTCATGCACACAGTCCAGCTCCAGCACACCGTTTCGATCCAGGAACTAGGCGACGAGCTCGACGGCCGGGTGATCGCCCCGTCCGACGCCGGCTACGACGAGGCCCGGACGGTCTTCCACGGCGGCATCGACCGCCGCCCGGCCGCGATCGTGCGGGCGGCGACCGCCGGTGATGTGGCACGCGTCGTCCGCTTCGCTCGGGAGACCGGCCTCGAGCTCGCGGTCCGAAGCGGCGGCCACAGCGCGGCCGGCCACGGCGTCACGGACGGCGGGATCGTGCTCGACCTGAGGGACATGCGTGGCCTCGCGATCGACCTCTCGCAGGGCACGGCCTGGGCGGAGACCGGCCTCACCACGGGCGAGTACAGCGCAGCGGCGGCGACCTGCCGGCTCGCGACCGGCTTCGGCGATGCTCGCTCGGTGGGCATCGGCGGCATCACGCTGGCCGGCGGCGTCGGATACCTCGTCCGCAAGCACGGCCTCACGATCGACCACCTGCTGGCCGCAGAGATCGTGACCGCGGACGGCGCGCTTCGACGCGTGGACGCCGACAACCACCCCGACCTCTTCTGGGCGATTCGCGGCGGCGGCGGCAACTTCGGCGTCGTCACCCGCTTCAAGTTCCGCCTGCACGAGCTCGAGAAGATCGTGGGCGGCCAGCTGGTCCTCCCCGCGACCCCGGAGGTGATCAGCGCCTTCGTGGCCGCGGCCGAAGAAGCGCCCGAGGAGCTCTCGACCATCGCCAACGTGATGCCCGCCCCGCCTCTGCCGTCCCTTCCTAGCGAGCACGACGGCCGGCTGGTGCTGATGGCCACGCTGGTCCACGCCGGGGCCGGGCGGGCGGCCGAGCGCGCCATCGCCCCATTCCGCGCGCTGGCCTCGCCGCTCGCGGACACCCTTCGGCCGATGCCCTACCCGGACGTCTTCCCGCCGGTCGACGACGACTTTCACCCGGTCGTCGCTTTGCGGACGCTCTTCCTCGACGGCATCGACCGCCCTGCGGCCGAGACGATCGTCGAGCGGCTCCGCTCGGCGACCGCCCCGATGGCCGGGGCCCAGCTGCGCGTGCTCGGCGGCGCGATGGCTCGAGTACCGGCGGAGGCGACGGCGTTCGCGCACCGCGACCAGCGCGTGATCGCGAACGTGGCCGCGATCTACCAGCGCCCGGAGGAGCGAGAGCTGCACGAGGCCTGGGCACGCGACTTCGCGGCGGAGCTCGGCCCCCGCCGCCCGGGCGCGTACGTCGCGTTCCTCGCCGACGAGGGCGAGGCCCGGGTGCGGGACGCCTACCCGGGCTCGACCTGGAAGCGGCTGGCGGCGATCAAGGCCCGCTACGACCCGGAGAACCTCTTCCGCCTCAACCAGAACGTGCCGCCTGGGCCCGATCGCGCGGGGTAGGGCAGCGCCCTTCCAGGCGCCGCGCGTGAAATCGCGCCAGACGCCAGACATTCGGCCCGAGCGCGTCCATTTCGCGGTCCCTCTTTCGTCTCGAGGGTGAGATCCGGCCCGAAGAAAGGAGTCCATCTCATGCTCGGGCGTAAGAGCTACACACAGCACGAGCTCGACAACGCAAAGACGGCGGTAAGTCGGCAGCTCGCGGCGTACAGGAGGCTCGTGAAGGCACTGGACGGCGCAACGTCGGACGCCGAGGTCCGTTCCGCCCTCGAGGAGTTCGAGCCGCTCCTCTTCAACAACCAGGCGCTAGTGCTCGATCGCTACTTCGTTCACCGGCTCCGCGGGGTCACGGGCAAGGACGGCAACCCCGTCAACGAGGTTGAGCTGCGGTCTGACTCGCTGATGAACAACGGCGGAGTCCCACGCGGCAACAACGTGATCAAGCTGATCCCGGAGGAGTCGGTCCTAAAGCTGAACCTCGGCGACCCGATCAGGCTCAGCGCGACCCAGTTCGAGCAGCTAGCGAAGGCGTTCTTCGCCGAAATCGAGACGAGGTTCGTCGAGAGTGAGGGGTGAGTCGACGTGAGCCCGGCGTCTATCGCGCTCAGGCCGGTCGGCATCGTCGAGTCCGATCTGACCGACATCGCCTCCGCGCCGAATCAGGGCGACGAGGGGGCGCCGGGCGCCTGGCTGGTCTTCGAACCGGCGATGGCCCCGGCTCTCGATGGCATTCACGCGGGGGACGCGGTCATCGTCCTGACATGGCTCGACCGCGCAAGGCGGGGTGTGTTGCGCGTACATCCGCGTGGCGACCCTTCGAGGCCAGAGCAGGGCGTGTTCGCCACGCGTTCACCCGACCGGCCCAATCCGATCGGCCTCCACACGACGACGGTTGAGTCGGTCGACGGTTGCAGAGTGCGGGTGAGCAACCTCGAGGCGGTTGACGGCACGCCGATCGTCGATCTCAAGCCAGTGCTCAGCGCGGATCCGACCGAGCGCTGACGCGCCGCCGCGCGAGGCTGCCAGCGCGCGTAGGATCGGGGTCGTGGCGACCGACGGACTGGCTGCGAGCGTCGAGAAGATGCGCGGGGAAGGGCTGCCCCAGATCGCCATCGACACCTTCGAGCACTACTACCGGCTGCTGGCGAGCGGCGAGCGCGGGCTGCTCCCGGAGTCCGACCTCGAGCCGGTCGAGGAGCTGCCCGAGGCGTCTGAGCTGCCCGAGCCCCGGTCCGCCGAGGCGCTGGACGCGGCGGTCGTGATCAAGCTCAACGGCGGGCTCGGCACGAGCATGGGAATGGACCGGGCCAAGTCGCTCATCGAGGCCAAGGACGGGCTGACATTTCTCGACATCGCGGTCCGCCAAGTGCTGCACCTGCGGGAAAGCAGTGGAGCGCGGCTGCCGCTCGTGCTCATGAACAGCTTCTACACGCGCGAGGACACGCTGCGGGCACTGGAGCGCTACCCGGAGCTCGAGGCCGACGTGCCGCTCGACTTCGTCCAGGGCAAGGTGCCGAAGCTCAGGGCGGACGACCTGACGCCGGTCGAGTGGCCGGAAGACCCAGCGCTCGAGTGGGCGCCTCCCGGCCACGGGGACCTCTACACCGCACTCGCCACCAGCGGCATGCTGGAGCGCCTGCTCGAGCGCGGCTATCGCTACGCGTTCGTCTCCAACTCGGACAATCTGGGGGCGGTCCTGGAGCCGCGCATCCTGGACTGGTTCGCGCGCGAGCGGCTGCCGTTCGTGATGGAGGTCACCGACCGCACGGAGTCCGACCGCAAGGGCGGGCACATCGCTCGCCGTCGCGGCGACGGCCTGGTCCTCCGCGAGATCGCCCAGACACCAGACGGCGACCTCGACGCGTTCCAGGACGTCGCCCGCCACCGCTTCTTCAACGCGAACAGCCTCTGGCTCGACCTGCGCGCGCTGCGCGACACGCTGGAGGCCCGCGACGGCGTTCTGGGCCTGCCGATGATCGTCAACAGCAAGACCGTCGACCCCTCGGACAGCTCGTCCCCCGAGGTGTTCCAGCTCGAGACGGCAATGGGGGCGGCGATCGGCGCGATCGAAGGGGCGGCCGCCCTGCACGTGCCGCGCTCGCGCTTCGCCCCGGTGAAGACGACTGACCAGCTGCTGGCGGTTCGCTCCGACGCCTTCGTGCTGCGCGCAGACGCCTCCGTGGACCTGGCACCCGGGCGCGACGGGCGGCCACCGGTGGTCGAGCTCGACCCCTCCCACTACAAGCTGCTCCGCGACTTCGAGGCCCACTTCCCCGCCGGGCCGGCGTCGCTGGTCGCGTGCGAGCGGCTCGAGGTCGTGGGGGACGTGACCTTCGGACGCGGCGTGGTGGTGCGCGGCTCGGTCCGGGTGACCGGCCCGCGGCGGGTGGAGGACGGCGCCGTGCTCGAGGGCTAGTGCGGGTAACCGTCACCGCCGAAAGCTCAGCGCCGCCGGGACAGGTGGTCGCCCCGAACTTCGCCGCACGGCGCGCCGAGAGCTCCGCGCCGCCGCGCAACGGCGGTAGCAAGGTGATCATGACCCTCGAGCGTCGGTTCGGCCGCCGCTAGAGCCCGGTCACGCCGCCCGCTCGGTCAGCCCCGGCCAGCTCTCGATCGGGTCGGATGTACGGACGACGTGCATGCCGGCGGCCGCGTAGCGCTCGAAGGCGGCATCGGCCTCCTCGGTGTAGTCGACGACGCCGGGCACGACGACCGGAGAGGTGCAGTCCTCGAGCAGATAGGTGCGCTCGGCGAGCCGCTCGCCGGCGGCCTCCTCCGCCAGCAGGTCGTCGATGGTCCAGGCCATGCAGTGGCTCTTGGCCTGCCCGGCCACGACGACCGCATCGAACGTCAGGAGCCGCTCGATCAGCTTTGTGTTCTTCCCGCCGAGGCGATCGCCGTCCGGTCCCTCGGTGACCTCGGGTCCGAGCATCGAATAGTGCTCGGTGAGCGGGTTGTCCCCCTTGACCTGGAAGTCGGGGTAGCTACGCCGGGCGATGCCGTGGAAGAACACGGCCTCCTCGACCGCCGAGACGAGGGCGTGCCCGATCCCACCGAGCATCGCGTGGTAGGGCCAGATGGTCAGGTCGTACTTCCCACCCTCGGCCAGCCGCCGCGTGTAGTGGGCGAGGTGGCGCTGGGCGTAGTCGACGTCAATCGCCAGGGCTTCGGCTACCGCGGTGCTCAGTCTCCAGCGGCCCGCCTCGACGTCCTCGGCCGACACCAGCGTATAGGGCGCCGGGTGGTTGCCGCGCTCGTCGACGAGCCAGATCGCGTGGAACACCTGCATCGCGTGGTGGGTGTCGAGGCTCGGAAGGATCTGGGTGATCGTCCCGAGGTTGCGGTAGACGAACTCGCACAACCGACGGTTGTCGTCGACCGCGCCGGTGCCCGACCGCCCGGCCACGAAGAGCTCGAAATCGGGGATGCAGAAGGTGTTCTGGACGTCGACGGCAAGGAGGCAGAGGCGAAACGAGTCCTCGACCGCCGGGGTGATACCGTGCTGCCCCGCCCACATCTCCGCCTCACGCGCGCGGTCCTCGTATGGAACCCGCCAAACCTCGCCTACACGGCTCGGCTCGAAGTGGGGCGGGAGCGGCAGCTCACCCACCGTGCCCCCCGGCCCTGGGACGTTCACGAGCGCCCTGCGTCACGGCACTGATTATCGCGCCCGTGGCCTTTCAGCAGGCGACGACAGGCGCCGAAGGACGCCACGGCCGCGCGCCGGCGGGGGCGTCGGGAATCCCGTCCGCGGGGTCTTTGCCTGCGAGCTGAGGCACGGCGTCACGGACGAGGCCGAGTGAGCGTACGGTTTTCACGTGATTGACGGCGAGAGACCGGGGCGGGTCGCGCTGGTTGTCCATCCGACGCGCGACGTGGCTACCGCGCTCACGACGCTCACCGACTGGGCCATCGACCACGGTGTCGAGCTCGTCCAGCTCCCGGTTGACGGCGGTGCGCGCCGGGAGCTCGCCCCGCTCGGAACACTGGAAGGCGGCGAGCTCGTCGTTGCCCTCGGGGGCGACGGCACGGTGCTCTCGGCCTTACGCGCGGCGGCCGCGACCAGCGCGCCTGTGCTCGGCGTCGCCTGCGGGAGCCTCGGCGCCTTGAGCGCGGTCGTAGCAGAGAAGCTCACTGACGCTCTCGAGCGCGTCCGCACCGGCGACTTCACGGCGCGGCCGCTCCCCGCCCTGGCCATCCGCGCCTCCGGCGCCACCGACGACTGGGCGGTCAATGACTTCGTGGTCGTCCGCCGCGGTCCGGGACAGATGGTCGCCGAGCTCGCCGTCGATGGCGAGCTTTACGTGCGGCTGGCCGGCGACGGGTTCATAGTCGCGACTCCGGCCGGCTCGAGCGGCTACTCGCTGGCGGCGGGAGGGCCGCTGCTCACCGCTCCCACGTCGGCGTTCGTTTGCACGCCCCTGGCCATGCACGGTGGGAGCGCCCCGCCGCTCGTCGTCCCGGGCCGCGCCACCGTGACGATCGACGTACAGCAAAGCTACGCCGGCTTCGACGTCGAGATAGATGGGCACAACCGCCCGCTCGAAGCCCGGAGATTTCGCCTGACCCTGCAGGAGGACAAGGTCAACCTCGTGACGTTCTCTCCCTCCGGTCAGGGGCTCGGCCGCTTGCGCGAACGCGGACTCATCAGCGACAGCCCCCGAATACTCGCGCGCGACCAGCGTGGGGTTGCGCCGCGAACCCCGACGCCGGACGCGTAGACGTAATGCGGCAACGGCCGGTTCGCGAGCGCCCATAGAGTCGGCACATGCCCGAAGAGCTCGTCGGCCTGTCGCTCGAGCTCCCTAGCGGGGAGCTCAGCCTCCTCCAGCCGGCGGAGGCCGCCGCACTGCCCGACGCCGGTGCGATCGAATGGGCTCCCATCGTGCCGTACTGGGCCGTCCTCTGGCGCAGCGGCGTGGCACTCGCTCGCGAGCTCGACGGGGTGCCGCTCGCTGGCCTGCGCGTGGTCGAGCTTGGCTGCGGGCTCGCCGTGCCGAGCATTGCGGCCGCCCGCGCGGGCGCCGTCGTCCTCGCCACGGACGTATGCGCCGACGCGCTCACGCTCGTCGCGCGCAACGCGCGGGCCAACGACGTGCACGTCGAGACGGCGAGGGTCGACTGGGCGGAGCCCGACGAGCTCGTCGCGCGCGCGCCGTTCGACCTCGTGCTCGCCGCCGACGTCCTCTACGAGCGCGCCAGCATCGCTTTCCTGCTGTCGCTCTTGCCGCGCCTCGGCCCGGAGGCGTGGCTGGCCGATCCGGGCCGACCCGCCGCCGCCGCGTTCACCGAGCAGGCGAGCCGCCGGTGGCGGGTCGAGACTCGCGTTCGGGGCGTCGTCCGGATCCACCGGCTGACCGCGATCGGCACTGAGTCATCCCCTGACCCCCGCTCTGCCTATTCGAGGGCTTCCTGAATCGCGGCGGCGAACGCCTCGGGCGCCTCGAGCGGAACGAAGTGCCCGACGCCGGAGAGGTGACGCAGCGTGGCGTCGCTGAAGAACTGGCCCAGGCGATCGCTCCAGGCCGGCGGAAAGAGCGGGTCTTGGTCAGGCCACAGGATTGTGGCCGGGACGGCGATCCGCTCGCTCGGCTCGGGCGGCACCTCCGCGAGACTGGTAGCGACCGTCCCCGACCCGGCGCGATACCAGCCGATCGAGGCGGTGAACGCCCCTGGCGGTTGGTAGAGCTCGACAAGCCGATCGAGAGCGGCTTCGGGCTGGCGGTAGGCGGGTCCGGCCCAGTGGGACCAGAAGTGGCGAAGGTAGGAGCGCGTGGCTGACCGGTCGCCATCGATGAGCTCCGCGGCCAGATCCAGCTGGTGAAAGGCCTGGTACCAGAACTCACGTTGGGCAGTGGGGCTCAGGACCCGCTCGCCGGGTCCGGGCACTGGTGGGCACAGCACGATCGCCCGCATCCGCCCGGGCGCGGTGCGGGCGATGGCCTGGACGACCCGGCTGCCGATGTCATATCCCGCGAGGACCGGCGAGTCGAGGCCGAGCGCATCCATGAGCCCGAGCACGCTCCGCGCCTGGGCGTCGGCGGAGTAGGCGGCTCGCGGGTCTTCTCGAAGCTTGTCTGAGGCGCCGAAGCCGCGCAAGTCCGGAGCGAGCACGTCGACGCGATCGGTCAGGATCGGGGTCACGGCCCGGTAGTCGGCATGGTCGCCGGGCCACCCGTGGAGCAGGACCACAGCCGGCCCCGCGCCCGCGCGCTCATACGCCAACCGAAACCCATCGACGGGCGAGGACCGCCGCACCGCCGACAGCGTACGCGCCACGGCCGGCGCAGTCGCGCAGGGGCGCGAAGCCGCCCGTGCTACTCATCCACGGCTACGGAGCACGGCGAGGTCATGAGGCTGCTCCGCCGGTCAGGTACGCCTGCAGGGTGCGTGAGCTCAGGCGCTTCGCCACGGGCCGCGCGGAGCGCCCCGCCACCGGCTGTCCGACGTCGGCCAGCGGCTCTAGCGGCTTCGGTAGCGCTCCCGCGCCGTCCGGATCTCGTCGAGTGCCTCCTGGCGAGTGCCCCAGCCTTCGACCTGCCAGTGCTTTCCCTCGAGCTCTGAGAAGCTCTCGAAGAAGTGCTCGATCTCCTTGGCGAGGTCGCCCGGCAGATCGTCCACCCCCTCGAGCGTCTCCCACGCCGGGTCGGAGAGAGGTACGCAGAGGACCTTCGGCTCCGGCCCGTGAGCGGTGCGGAGCTTCAACAGCGCGATCGGCCTCGCCGGCACCACGCAGCCCGGGAAGGTGGGCTCCGTGACGGCCACCATGGCGTCGAGCTCGTCGCCGTCTGCCGCGATCGTCTCCTTCACGAAGCCGTATTCGGTGGGATAAGTGGCCGCGGCGAAGAGGCGACGGTCGAGCTCGAGCTCGCCGGTCTCCTCGTTGTACTCGTACTTGTTGCGACTCCCCTTGGGGATCTCGACAAGGACACGTACCGTTGGCTCGTCGTCAGGCATGCGTCGCGATCACTCGTGCGCTTCGAATCTGGTCTCGGGCGGCGTGCGGACCGCCGTCGCCCCCTACCCGGAGCCGGTTGCGCTACGCCGGGTCCGGGCGCCCATGGGATGCGGCTTATCCGGGCACGCTGATCAGGAATCGCCTTCCAGGTCGAGCTCGACGTTCCGGGCGAGCTCGTCGTGTGCGGCGGACGCGCCCGAGCTTGGGCGCGCGGTGACCTCCTCGGCCACGCGGCGCACCGCTTCGCCGCGCGGGCCCTGGCGGGTGGCCTCCTCGAGGAGTCTTCGCATCCGCTCGCAGGTGCTCCGGATGAACCGCAGCTGCTCGCGTCGACCGAGCAGCCGGAAGCCGAGCCGGACCAGGGGATTGTCGATCTCCGAGGGCCTGGAGTAGGCGTGGATCCGGAACTCGACCTCACCGCTATCGAGCCACTTCCGCACCTCCCAGTGCATCTCCCCCTGCTCCAGGTGGCCCTCCAGGGTCCGGTAGCTCCACCCCCAGACCCGTAGCTTTCGGCCGGCCACCTCGGTGGTCTCGTCATAGACGCGGTCCACGCGCACGCCGACCGGGAAGCGCAGCCCGAGGAAGCGGATCTCCAGCAGCATGTTCCGCCCTTCGAGTGGCTCGTCCGGGTCGTAGTAGGCGCGGACGATCGAGGGGTCGGCGAACTCGTAGCCGCGCATCAGACGACGGGCGATCTCCCAGCTGCCAGACGCGAGCGGCGGTCCGGGCGGTTCGGCGGGCAGCGGCTCGCTGCGGTCGTCGAGGTGCCAGTCGTGCTGGGGGGTGAAGTGGTCGCGTTGCGCCGGATCGAAGTTGAGGCCGGCGTGGCGCAGCCGGGCCAGGGCGCGCCGCTTCTTCGGGTCGTCGATCAGCCGGTCGGCGGCGGCCGTCTCGTCCACCCGCCGGGTCTCGATGTCGAGGCGCCCCGCCCTCCGACCGCCGGACGCCTCGACCGCGCGCTCGAGCACCGACGTCCACATGTGGAGCTGGATCTCCTTGGCCATGCGCGCGTGCTGGTAGAGGAAGTCGGAGAGCCGGTCCGCGCTCCGGGCCCATGATTCGATCGTGAACGCCAGCTCGCCGTGCCCGGAAGCTCGGAACTGGATCTGGCCTGCCTCCAGGTGCCCGGCGAGCGTGGCGAGCCGGAACGAGGTGGGAGTCGTCTCCACCACGCGCACCGGCCCGTCCCACGGGCCGGGCATCCGCACCACGTACTCGTCCCCTACCTGGAGCCTGCCCTCCTCGCCGCGGCGCTTCTGGAAGCTCGCGAACTCGGACGGCGCGAACGCGTTGGGGTCGCGGGCAAAGCGGTCCATCAGCTCCTCCGGCGAGAGCGCGGCGTCGCGAATCCGGATCCCGTAGCGGCGGTGGAAGAGCGGGCCGACGCCGTCGGCCGGTCCCTGGATCTCGCTCGCGTCGACCCCAGCGGGAAGGGACGGAGGCGAGTCGACCGACCGGCTCCCGCGCACCTCTCGCCGGTGCATCGGCGTCGTACGCCACATGTACCGCCATGAGGTAAGGCCGATTCCAAGCGGCCAGCGGGCAGCCGTAGCGAGGCGACGGGAGAGGGGCAGCCGGCTGGGCATCACGGGACCGTACCCGGGCGCAGGCCCGCCATGCCGCGGCCCGTCGCGGGTACATTGTCGCGGTGCTCACGTCCGCTATGCATGACGCCGGCCTCCGCGGCTGGCACCTCCAGGTCGCCTCGCTGCTCAGCGTGGGCCTCTGCATCGTGCTCTGGATCCGCGCCAAGACGCTCGACCAGGACGAGCGCGGGAACGCCGAGCGCCGGGCGCTGTTCGCCGGGCTGTGGCCGCCGACGCTGTGGGCGATGGGCGAGTCCCTGGCGCGCCACGACTGACGCCTCCTGCCGCGAGGCAGCCGGCGTCCGAAACGCACTTCGCGCACCGGCCCGAGGCTCCCCCCGGCCGCCGACGCAAGGGCGAATCTCAGCGCTCGGGCTCGCCACTAGGGCGGATCTCGAAAATCGCGCAAGCGTCCTGGCTACGTGTCGTCCTGCGACCCCTAGGCAGGAAGCTGTTGGGAAGCGAGCGACGGAGACGGCCCGGGGTCGGGCCCCACTCGACTCGACCGAGCCGAGCTCGGCGTCGACAGCGGGAGGCAAGCCTCGCGATCCCGCGCGCATCGGTTTCCTGCCCGGCGATCTTGCCTGTCCGGCAAGCTGACCGGGGCGCGGGCGCTCGATTACGCGGCGCTGCGCGGGGCGTCGATCGGCGGTTGCGCGACGCACTCACCGAGGCCTTCGCCGCCGAGCTTCACCGTCCGATCGCGCGAGCTCTCGGGCGGGAAGCGAGCCGCACTAACGTGCCCACCATGTGCATCGCCATTCACTCAACCTTCCTCCCGCGCGACGACCTCGGCGCGTCCCCGGCCTTCGACCGCGACACCCTCGGCTTCGGGTTACGCAACGGCGTCGGATACGGGGATGCGCGGATCCCAGTCGGTCCCTCCGACCAGCCGGACTTCCCGCCTTAGGTCAGACAATCCCGACCAGACCACGACTTCAGGAGTGACCATGACCGGCTCTTTCACACACGGAATCAACACCGTGCCGCATCCCGTTTCGGACGGGGCGACCGCCAAGGAGGTGCTTGCCAATGGCTGAGAGGCAACCCGCAAAGAAGGGCCCGCAGCGGTCCGCTAAGAGCACCACCGGCAAGGCCTCCAAGGGATTCACGGGCGAGGAACGAGCCGCGATGAGGGAGCGCGCCCGAGAGCTGAAGGCGGCCGCGGGCAAGGAGGCAGGGGAAAGCGACGTGCTCGCGAAGATCGCCGAGATGCCGGAAGCGGATCGCGCCATGGCCGAACGGCTCCATGCCATGATCAAAGCCAGCGCGCCAGCCCTCTCGCCGAGAACCTGGTACGGGATGCCCGCGTATGCCAAGGACGGCAAGGTCGTCTGCTTCTTCCAAAGCGCGCAGAAGTTCAAGACGAGGTACGCGACGTTCGGCTTCAGCGACAAGGCGAACCTCGATGAAGGGGCCATGTGGCCAACCTCCTTCGCGCTGAAGGAGTTGACCGCCGACACCGAGTCAAGGATCGGCGCGCTCGTTAAGAAAGCGGTGAGTGAGGATTGAGCTCGGCCCGGACCAGGAGAGGGAGTCGCTCGCTGGACCTGACCGTGTCGAGCGTGTCCCGCGCCTCCCCCGGGGCGCCTGCCTGTTACGCGAGCGCGGAAGGGTCTTGGTCCTCGTTTGTCAGGTGCCAGCCCGCGAGCGGGCGTCCTCGTACTCGTCGTGGCGGCGCAGCCAGAAGACCTGCTCACCCTCCTCGTTGCGGCCGATCGGTGTGCGGTCCAGCAGGCCGTAGTAGCCCATCGCCGGTTCGAGACCGCGCGCGGTCGTCACGTAGGTCCGGTAGACGCTGCCGTCCGAGAGGATGTACGCGCTCAGGCCCGGCCCCTCTGAGACGTACGTCGCGGCATCGACCCCGCACGCGTCCGCGTTCTGCTCGACCGCTGGCGGCAGCTCGCCCTCGAGGAACGGCTTCAGCTCCTCCTTGGTGTGCAGGAAGCCAAGCTCGCGGTTGAACTCGCTGCCCACCGTCGAGGCCCAGTCGAGGCTCCAACCCATCCGCTCCTTGTATCCCTGGAGCTTCTCCAGCGGGGCTCGCGAGACGAGCATCAGCTTCACGTCCCGCGCCGCCAGATGGATCGCGTTCGGGTCGAGGTTGTCGGCGATCGACGAGCAGACCGGGCAGCCGGCCTCGTAGTCCGGGCCGAACATGAAGTGGTAGACGAGCAGTTGCGAGCGCCCGTCGAACAGCTCGGCGAGCGACTTGGTCCCATCGGCGGTCTCGAAGCTGTATTCCTGCTCGAGGGGCACCCAGGGAAGCTCGCGGCGTCTCCGCGCCAGCTCGTCGCCTCGGCGGGTGAGCTCCTTCTCCTCCGCGAGCAGCTCGTCGCGGGCGGCCTGCCACTCCTGTTGTGTCGCGACCTTGTGCTGCGTCATTGCCTTGCCTCCTATCTCGGTGCGGGATGCCTTGGTCGTGTCGGTGCTTCGTTCCAATTGGATCTTCCTCGGTTCGGGTCTTCTTGCTTAGACACCACCGGGGGCCGGAACGAAACGCCGTGCGACGATGCCGTGGCGGCCAAGCGAACGCTCTCCCGCCCCCCGCCGGAGACCCCAGCTCGTAGCTCCCTCGGCTCGTACCGAAGGTCGCGGAAAGAGCCGTTGCCGCGGAGCGGAGATGCCAAGGAACCGTAAGGCTATACTTACGGTAAGTGGCTACTAACCGAGAACGGGTCGATGGGCTCGTGGCCCTCGGCGATCCGACGAGGCGGGCGATCTTCGAGCGAGTGGCCCAGCGTCCGCGTGCGGTCGGGGAGCTCGCCCGGGAGCTGCCCGTCAGCAGGCCCGCGGTCTCCCAGCACCTCAAGGTGCTGAAGGAGGCGGGCCTCGTGGTCGACACGCCGGTCGGCACCCGCCGGGTGTACCAGGTGGATCCCGACGGGCTGCACGCGCTCCGTGCCTATCTCGACGGGTTCTGGAACCGCGCTCTCTCGGCGTTCAAGGACGCCGCCGAGCGCCCAACCAAGGAGGTCTCATGAGCACGCAGGCAACCGACACGTCCGTGCGGGCGTCGACCGTCGTCGAGGCGCCGGTCGAGCGTGCATTCCACGTCTTCACCGAGGAGATCGGGAGCTGGTGGCACCCCGACCACCACATCCTCGAGGCGGAGCTAGGGGAGATGGTGTTCGAGCCGCGGGTGGGAGGCCACATCTACGACCGGGGCGTGGATGGCAGCGAGTGCCGCTGGGCGCGCATCCTCGCCTACGAACGGCCGCACCGCTTTGTCTTCAGCTGGGACATCAGCCCGAGCTGGGAGATCGAGACCGATCCCGAGCGGACGAGCGAGGTCGAGGTCCGGTTCACGCCCGAGGGGCCGGAGCGCACGCGCGTCGAGCTCGAGCATCGACACCTGGACCGCCACGGCCCGGGCTGGGAGGGAATGCGCGACGCGGTCGGCTCGCCGGGCGGCTGGGCCCAGGGGTTGGATCGGTTCGCCGGGCGTCTGAAGGACTGAGGAGACGACATGAAGTACGTGATGTTCTACGAATCGGCCGACGACGTCGCGGCCAAGGCGCCAGCCCACTTTCCCGCCCATCTCGAGCGCCTCCGCAAGTTCCACGGTCGCGGCGATCTCGTGATGGTGGGGACGTTCGAGGACCCGCAGAGCCAGGGATCGATGGGGGTCTTCACCAGTCGGGAGGCGGCGGAGGAGTTCATCGCCGAGGATCCATTCGTCCTGAACGGCGTCGTGCGCGGTTACGAGGTGCGCGCGTGGAACGAGATCCTGGCCGAGCCGTGAGGGGCGAGCTGCGACCGCTCAGCGATTGAGCCCCTCCTCCGGGGTGGCGAAGAGGCGCTTCGAGTTCTCGTTGAGGTCCTCGAAGCGCTCGACCATCTGCGCCGCGACCCGCCACTCATCCCCGACTCGGCGGACTCGCCAGGTGTGGAAGCACGTGCCGGTGAACTCCTGACTCTGGGGGGGAGGGCGGGTCCCAGCGGCGCAGGAAGAAGTGGAGCCGGGTCCGCGCCCGAAGCTCGGCGTCCTCGCGGTCGCGGTCGAGCAGCGCGTCGATAGCATGCCGCTCGTCGAAGAACCCGGCCCGCCGGGAGAGGAAGTCACGCAGCCCGTCGATGCCCTTCCAGACGTGGCCGCCGATGAATCCCGTCTCGAAGTCGTCGGTGAGGATCTCCCGCATCATCGCGTCGGCGCCGGGGTGCCCGTGGAGGATTCTGAGGTAGCGCTGAAGGACCCCCACGAGCTGCTCGTCGGTGAGCGAGCCCTGGACCTCCGCCGGGCGGGGCCCTCGGTGTGACGGCCGTCCGTGGGCGGGCGGCCAAGCGACCAACGGCGTTCCGATCTCCCAGTGGTGGCCGAACGGATCCTCGATCCGCCCCAGGCGCCAGCCGTGCTCTTCACCCACCGGGTAGACCTCCTTCGCGCCGGCCGCAATCGCCCGGGCGACCGCGGACTCTGGATCCTCCACGATCAGCAGCATCCGCACGGTGCCCCCGCCCAGTGACTCGGGGCTGAAGTTCTGGTGCGGCGGGGATTCGTCGGCCACCCAGAACGACGCGCTCCCCACGGACAGCTGGGCTACCACGGCCTCCTCCTCGTCCGTGCCGCCGACCCGGTACTCCTCGACGGCCCCGAACGCCGCCTTGGAGAACTCGATCGCGGCGCGCCCGTGCCTGACCGAGAGCTCGGGCAGTATCCTCGTCTGGTCGTGACCGCCTCTGTGGGTGGCTCGCTCCATACGCGACCGTCCTAGCCGCCGATCAGCCCCAGCTGGAGCGCCTGGCCCAGGTCGTCGCGGACCGACCAGTGCTCGATCACCTTGCCGTCCTCGAGGCGCCAGATGTGGATGTGCTCGACGGCGTACCCCTTGCCGGTGGGGGCCTTGCCGAGGAACTCGCCGAGGTGTCGCCCGTGCATCATCACCCGGGCGACGACCTTGTCGCCCTCGCAGATCTCGTCCTCGATCTCCGCGCGCATCGGCCCCCACAGGCCGCGCAGCCAGCTGATGGTCTCCTTGAGGCCCTCGGGCCCCTGCGGGTTCTCCGGCGGCGCCTCGTGGTTGACGAAGTTCGGGTGGATCAGCTCATCGGCGGCGTCGAGGTTTCCCTTGTCGAACAGCTCGGCCAGAACCCGCCGGGTGATGCGCTTGTTCTGCTCGGACATCTGGCTCTCCCTCGGTGGTCTGCGTCCGGAGAGAAATTATAGCAGCTATAAAAAATTTCACGCCAGATTCTTCCAGCAGCTATAGCTTCGGGGTCGGAGGATGGCCGTGATCCGGGACGGTTGGGCGATTGGATTTCCCGGCCTCGCCGGCCAGGCTCCGCACTCAGCCGGCCGTGGCGCGGCCCCCGAGGATGACGTCTTCGCCCGGCCCGCCGCGCCCGAGGTCGCGGCCGGGGCCGCCCGCGAGCCGGTCAGCACCGCTGTCCCCAAAGAGGCGATCTTTTCCCCGCCCCCCGCGCAGCAGATCGCCGCCGGGGCCGCCGAACAGGCGGTCCGCGCCGCTGTCGCCATAGAGGCGGTCGTTGCCCCGGCCCCCGCGCAGCAGGTCGCGACCGCGGCCGCCCGCGAGGCGGTCGTTGCCGCCCTCCCCGTAGAGGCGGTCGTTGCCGGTCCCTCCGCGGAGACGTCGCGCCCGCTGGCCGCGGCCAGACGGGCAGCGCCGCTGCTCCTGGGCGCGCCGGGGGTGCCGCCGTCCCCGAGGACGCGGTCGTTGCCCGAGCCCGCGCAGATCAGGTCGTTGCCGCCGCCCCCTGGATGCGGTCGTTCCCGGGGCCGCCGACGATCACGTCGGAGCCGCGGGTGCCGACGAGCCTGTCGGCGCCCGGGCTTCCGACGACCGTAGCGGTCCGGCCGCCGCACGTCGTCGTGTTGTTGAGCAGCACCGAGACGTTGTCGGAGCGCGCATTCGCGACGGCCAGGTCGGGCTGGGAGTCGGCGTTGAAGTCGCCGACCGCCACCGACGCGGGGCTCTGGCCGGCGGGGAAGTTGAAGGGGGCGCTGAAACTGCCGTTGCCCGCGCCGAGCAGCACCGAGACGTTGTTGGAGCCCCGGTTGGCGACTGCCAGGTCCTGGTGCCGGTCGCGGTTGAAGTCGCCGACCGCCACCGA
>DASQXU010000196.1:0-3415 GCA_035639555.1 Thermoleophilaceae bacterium | reverse complement strand
CCCCAGATGGTCGGCACCAGCCCGATCGCCTGGTAGGGCGCGGTCATCGCCTCGCAGCATCTGGTCGCTAGCCCGCCCTGTCAAGGGCGACACGGCGCTGGCGGCTGCTGTGTTTGCGCCCCCTTTCAGGCACGTGGGAGGTTTCGCGGGATGGTCGCTGCGCTCGAGTCGGTGAGCGAGGACTTTGGCCACGTACTCCGTGGCTCGCCCGCGGGGCTCGCATGCCCGCGGACGGCGGAGGAAGTTGCCGAGGTTGTGACCCACGCGGTCTCGTCCGGCTCGAGGCTGACGCTGCGGGGGGTTGGCCACAGCGCGGGAGGCCAGGCGCTTCCGGCGGACTCGGTAGTGGTGGATCTCTCACGAATGAACGGCGTCGGCTCCGTCGATCTGGAACGACGGACGGTCCACTGTGAGGCCGGTGCGCTGTTGCGCGACGTGGTCGCGGCGACGCTCGAGCACCGGCTCCTGCCCCGCGCGCTCACGAACCTGCTCGACCTGACGGTTGGCGGTCTTCTGTCCGTGGGCGGGGTGGGACCCGGCAGTCACCGCCATGGCCCGCTGATCGCGAACGTCGCCTCGCTCGAGGTAGTGACGGGCCACGGCTCCCGGCATCGCTGCTCGCGTGGCGAGAACCGCGAGCTATACGACGCCGTGCTCGGCGGACTCGGTCGCTGCGGCGTGATCGTCTCGGCGGAGCTCGAGCTGCGCCCGGCGCGCTCGCGGGTGCGGACCTATCACCTGCTCTACGACGATCTCAGCCAGTGGCTGGCAGATCAGCGGGCGCTCGCCCGAACCGATGGCCTCGGCTCGATGGAGGGCTTCTGCTCGCCGAGCCTCCAGGGCCTGCGCGGAACCGGGGGCCGGCGCGCGAGCTTTGCCGAGTGGTTCTTCCCGCTCCAGGTGTCGTTCGAGTTCGACGAGGCGGCGCCCGAGCTGCCGCGCGACCTCTCGCCGTATCGGGTCGTGCACGTGGAGGACGACGAGATCGCCTACTTCCCGGTCCGGCACGACGCGCGCTTCGAAGCGGTTCGGAGGCTCGGCGCCTGGGAGCGCCCCCACCCCTACATCGGGGCGTTCATCGGCGCCGAGGCGCTCGGCGAGGTTCTCCCGGCGGTGCTCGACACGCTGCCACTCGGCGAGGGTCACCGCGGCACGTTCTTCGTCGCCGCGGACGACGTGCCGCCGCTCATGGCGCTGCCCGACGCCGAGGACCTCGTGTTCGTCGCGATCATCTACCCACAGGTCCTGCCGCACCTCCTGAACGACACCCTCGGGGCGTTCGAGCGCGCGGGCGACCTCCTCGTCGGCGCCGGTGGCAAGCGCTACGTCGCCGACTGGCTCGGCGACGTCGATGAGGACGGCTGGCGCCGCCACTTCGGCTCAAGCTACGACTGGTGGGTCGAGTCGAAGCGCAGGTTCGATCCGCACGGCGTCTTCTGCTCGCTTCTGCTGCCGTGATCCTGATACGCGCCCCGTGGGGCGCCTAACGGGCGTATGTTGGTGCCGCGGTATGGCGACGGGCCGGTTCGCATCCCCCGAAACCGAGCTCAGGGCCGCCCACGGGGGGGCGTGGGTGCTCTCGTCGCGGACGCCGTTGGCGGAGTACGAGCGCAGCGTCGGCGACATGCTTCGCCACTGGGCGAGCGTCGCTCCAAATCGCCTCCTGATCGCCGAGCGCGATGCCGCCGGCGAGTGGCGTCGGGTTACCTACTCCGAGGCCCGGCGGGCCGCCGACGCGATCGCCCAGGCGCTGCTCGATCGGGGTCTCGGACCAGAGCGACCGGTCGCGGTGCTGTCGGGGAACTCCGTCGACCACGCGCTGCTGATGCTGGGGTGCTTCACCGCGGGCGTGCCGATCGTGCCCGTGTCGGCCGCCTACTCACTCCAGAGCCGCGAGTTCACGAAGCTCCGCCAGGTCCTCGAGATCGCCCGCCCAGCGCTCCTGTACATGGCCGACGTCCGTGCGTTCGCAAACGCCCTCGCGACGCTCGACCGGGACTCCGAGGTCGTAGCGGGCGACGCGGGAGCGGACGGCGCCGCGACGCCGTTCACGGAGCTCCGCACCACCTCGCCGGGAGCAGAGGTCGAGCGCGCCTTTGCTGGGGTGGGGCCCGACACGGTGGCCAAGGTGCTGTTCACGTCGGGCTCTACGGGCGGACCGAAGGGCGTCATCACGACCCATCGGATGATGTGTTCGAACCAGCAGGCGATCGCTCAGGTATGGCCGTTCCTGCGCGAGACCCCGCCGATTCTCGTCGACTGGCTTCCATGGAGCCACACCTTCGGGGGGAGCCACAACTTCAACATGGTGCTCAAGAACGGCGGGTCGCTGTACATCGACGCCGGCCGGCCCGCTCCCGGCCTGCTGGACGCGACGCTTCGCAACCTGCACGACGTGTCGCCGACGGTCTACTTCAATGTCCCCGCCGGCTTCGCTGCCCTCCTGCCTGCGCTGGAGGCCGACCCCGAGCTCGCCGCGCGCTTCTTCGCGCGGCTGCAGGTCATCTTCTATGCCGGCGCGTCGCTCCCCGGCGATCTGTGGGAGCGGCTTCGCCGGCTGTCTGCCGAGTTCGCGTCCACCGACGTCGCGATGACGACGTCCTGGGGCGCCACCGAGACGGCACCGGCCGTGACCTCGGCGCACTTTCCGCTCGACGGTCCGGGCAACATCGGCGTACCGCTGCCGGGCACTGAGGTCAAGCTCGCGCCCGTCGGGGCCAAGCTCGAGCTGCGCGTGAAGGGCCCGAACGTGACGCCCGGCTAGCCCGACCTCACGCAGGCCGCGTTCGACGAGGAGGGCTTCTACCGGACCGGGGACGCAGGCGCCCTCATCGACGCCGACGACGCCAGCCGCGGCGTCGTCTTCGCGGGGCGCATCGCCGAGGAGTTCAAACTCACGACGGGCGCGTGGGTCGCCGCCGGAGCCGTGCGGACGGCGGCGCTCGCGGCGGTCGACGGGCTCCTGCAGGACGCCGTCGTGACCGGGCACGACCGCGACTACCTCGGCCTGCTGGCATGGGTGAACCCCGGCGCGGCGCGACGCATCCTGCCGGCGTCGGTCGACCCCGGCGACCCCGCGGCCGTTGCCCGCTGCGAGGTGGTGGTCGAGGCGGTGCCTCGGGGGCTCGCCTCCTACAACGCTCGCGCGGGCGGATCTTCGTCGCGGATCGCGCGCGTGCTCTTGCTGACCGAGCCGCCGTCGCTCGACGCCGGCGAGATCACCGACAAGGGCTACATCAACCAGCGCGCGGTCCTCGACCGGCGCGACGGAGATGTACGGCGTCTGTACGATCCGACTGCGGGACCCGGCGTAATAGAGATCGGAGAAATCGCGCTCGTCAGCGGGTGACGGCGGGCGGCGGCTGCGCCGCTCGCCACGCGCTCAGCGCTTCGCTCCGGCGTGAGTAACGCGCGC
>DASQXU010000195.1:0-15356 GCA_035639555.1 Thermoleophilaceae bacterium | reverse complement strand
TCGCCCCGCCGCAAGCAGGTCGTGACCTCGAGCCGGTCGAAGCCCTCGACCTCGCGCTCGGCCTCGCGCAGCGTCGCGGCCATCTCCGACTCGGGGATCCCGAACAGCCGGAGCGTGCGCGCGCGGAAGGCCGTGTGGCCGGCGATGGCCCGTGTGAACGCCTCGGTCCGAGTCGCCTCCGGCCACATCGCGTGCAGCTCCCGGGGCGGCCCGGGCATGACCACCACGGTCGGCCCGTGGTCGTCGCGCGGGGGGACGACGAGCCCGGGCGCCGTCCCTGCGGGATCGATGACCTGGGCGCCGTCGGGCACCAGCGCCTGCTTGCGGTTCGACGCCCGCACGGCCTCGAAGTCGAGATCGGGGAAGCGCTTCATGAGCGGCCGCAGGATCTCGGCGATCCGCCGCTCGAGCTGCTCGTCCAGCTGCAGAGGACGGCCGGTGAAGCGGGCGACGACCTCGATCGTAAGGTCGTCGGCAGTCGGCCCGAGCCCGCCGCTCGTGACGATCAGCCGGACCCCCTCGTCGGCCAGGAAGCGCAGCTGGGCCTCCATGTCGCCGGGGCGGTCGCCGCAGATCGTGATGTGCGCGAGGTCGACGCCGAGCTCGGCCAGCCGGTCGGAGAGCCACGGGCCGTTGCGGTCCTGGATCCGGCCGGTCAGGACCTCGGTGCCGGTCACCACGATCCCCGCCCGGGGCGGCGTCATGCGCCGGGCTGGGTCGGCGTGGGCGCCGGTGTCGGCGTGGGCGCCGGGGTCGTCGAGGTCCCGGGGGCCGCGTTGCACGGCCGCTGCCCGGGCTGGAGCGTCTTGTGGCCGGTCGGGCTGAACTCGAAGCCGAGCGGGGTCCCCGCCTGCTGGACCGGCACTCGCTTGCCGTTGACCGCGAGCTTGACCGAGCTCGTGCCGAGGTTGATGCGCACCTTCTTCGCCTTGAACGAGCGTGGGCCGTCGATGATTCCCTCGAAGCTCACGGCCGTGCCCGGGCCGTGGTCCACGCAGACGTAGGTTGGCACCGCCGGGGTGACCTTCAGGGTCACGAAGGTCGGGAGGGGGGCGGCCCGGCGGTGGCGGCGATGCTTCCGGTGGGGCGTCGTGGTCGTCCCCTGACCGGCCGTCTGCTTGCCGTTGTTCTCGCCGCCGCCACTGACCACCCCGAGCACGAGCAGGAAGACGAGCAGCGCCACCAGCGCGACCACGATCACGGTCCCGCGCCGCGGCACGGCGGTCCGCGGCAGGCGCAGCTCGCGCTCGCGCCGGCCGGAGGGCGGGGCGGCGAGCGGCTGCATGTCGAAGTCGTCGCGCTCGTAGGTCGCGCGGTACTCCTCGACGAGCACGTGGGGATCGAGCCCGAGCACCTCGGCGTAGGTGCGCAGGAAGGTCTTCACGAAGGTGCTCCCGGGCAGCACGGAGAAGTCCTCGTTCTCGAGCGCCCGCAGGTACTTGGCTCGGATCTTGGTCCGCTCCTCGACGTCCGCGATGTCGAGCTTCTGGCGCATGCGGGCCTCGCGGAGCGTGTCGCCTATAGGTGGCATCGCGGGTCTATTCTGGCGAACCGATGTCCCCGCGAGGGGGATTCGGGCGGCCGATCAGTCGGCGGCGGCGTCGCCGGCCGCGGGGCGCGCCGCGGGCTCGGACAGCGATTCGAGCACCCGAGCCAGATCGGCCTCGGTGACGAGCACCTGCCGGGCCTTCGAGCCCTCGTAGCCGGAGATCACCCCCCGCCGCTCCATCATGTCGATGAGCCGGCCAGCCCGCGTGTACCCCACCCGCAGCCGGCGCTGGAGCATCGACGTCGAGGCGGTCCCCATCTGCACCACCGTCTGGATCGCCTCGGGGAGCAGGTCGTCCTGGTCGGGGTCGAAGTCCTCGTCGCCGGCCTCGTCGCCCTCATCGGGCTCCACCGCCTCGAGCAGCTCCTCCTGGAGCTCCGGCTCGCCCTGGCGACGCCAGTGGTCGGTGAGGCGCTCGATCTCCTCCTCGGTCACGAAGGCGCCCTGGATCCGCGCCGTCCGGGACTCACCGGCCGGGCGGAACAGCATGTCGCCCTCCCCGAGCAGCGACTCGGCGCCGTTCTGGTCGAGGATGACCCGGGAGTCCACCTGGGATGCGACCGCGAAGGCGATGCGGGCCGGGACGTTCGCCTTGATCATCCCGGTGATCACGTCGGCGCTCGGGCGCTGGGTGGCGAGCACGAGGTGGATGCCCACCGCCCGCGACTTCTGAGCCAGGCGGATCACCGCGTCCTCGACCTCGCCCGGGGCGATCATCATTAGGTCGGCGAGCTCGTCGATCACGCACAGGACGTAGGGCAGCGGCCGCTCCCCCTCGCGCACCCTGACCCGGTTCAGCTCGACCAGGCTCCGGGTCCGGGCCGCGCTCATCACCGCGTAGCGCTCCTCCATCTCGCGGATCAGGTTGCCGAGGACGTTGGCGGCCAGCCGCGGGCTCGTGACCACTGGGGTCAGGAGGTGCGGGATCCCCTCGTAGTGGTTGAGCTCGACGCGCTTCGGATCGACCAGAACCATCCGCACCTCGTTCGGGGTGGCGCGCAGCAAGACCGACGAGAGCACGGCGTTGATGCAGCCCGACTTCCCCGAGCCGGTGGTGCCGGCCACGAGCACGTGCGGCTGCCTCGCCAGGTCGGTGCCGATGGCCTTCCCTGCGATGTCCTTGCCCAGCCAGACCGAGAGCGGCGACCACTTGGCCGGCGGGTCCTGGAAGACGTCGCCCAGGCGGACCAGGCCGCGCATGCGGTTCGGGACCTCGACCCCCACCGCCTGCTTGCCCGGAATCGGCGCCAGGATGCGCACCTGCTCGGCGGCGAGCGCGTAGGCCAGGTCGTCCTTGAGCTGCGCGACCTTGGACATCTTGATGCCGGGCTCGAGGCGGAGCTCGTAGCGGGTGACGCGGGGTCCGGTCACGGTGCCGATCACCTTGGCCGACACGTTGAAGTGGCCCAGCGCCTCGACGAGCCGCGACCCCACACGCTCGATCGCGGCCCCGTCGAGCTTCTGCGAGCCGTTCGAGCGCTTCAGAAGCGACGGCGCGGGCTGCGAGTACTCGAGGTCGTCGGCCTCGGTGAGCGCCGAGCGCCGGATCCCCTGCGGGGTCACCTCCTCGAGGGTGGGCTCGTGCTCGTCCGCGATCGATGGCTCGGGTCCGGAGCCCGCCTCCGGCTCGTCCTCGGCCTCGCGCTGTCCGGCCGGCTCGGCCGCGGCATGGTCGTAGAGGTCGGGGAAGCGCCGCTCGGGGTCGAGGGCGGGGGCCTCGACGTGGGTCGCGCGGACGACCGGCTCGACCTCGGGCGGCTCAGCAGGGGACTCCGGGTGGTCTTGGTCCAGCGAAGCACGGCGCGAGCCGGTCAGGAGGGCGGCGAACTCGCCAGTCGACTCCCGCACCCGCCGCGTGGTGGTCGCCACCCCCTCGCGGGTGGCCCTGATGATCCCGGCGATCGACCAGCCGGTCAGCAGCAGCAAGCCCGCGAAAAGGAGGAACACGAAGAGGATCTGCGCGCCGAGCCGCTGGAACAGCGTGCGCGCGACCCAGTAGAGGACGTCCCCCATCACCCCGCCGTGGTGGCGCAGGTAGTAGGCGTCGAGCCCGTGGTGGGGCGCGGGGCCGGGGCCGAGGCCGAGCGAGCCCGCCGCGAGACCGAGCGTCAGGGCGCAGAGGAGGCAGAGCGCCCCGGCCTTGAAGGGGCGCACGGTGGGGAGCATCGGCCGCACCACGAGGAGGGCACCGGTGAAGAAGAGCGCGATCGGCGCCAGGTACCCGACCGCCCCGAACAGGACCAGGAGGGCGTTGGCCAGCGCTTCGCCGACCTTCCCGCCGTCCCACCCGAGGTAGAAGACGCAGGCGAGCAGCGCGGCCAGGCCCACGAGCCCCAGCCCGAGCAGGTCGAGCTGGCGCTGCTCGAAGGCGGGGAGGCGCAGCGTCGGCCAGGACCGGCCGACCCGCCGGCGACGGCCCCTCGCTCTGCGCTTACGCCTGGCCATGGTCGCGTCGAGGACTTCGACGGCGCGCTCGACGACCCTCCCCATGGTGCCGGCTCGCGTCCTACCGCCGGCGCCCCACGAGCCGCTCACCTCCCCGGAGCTCCCGGCGGCGACGCCGGGAGCTCCGAGCGCGCGCCGGCGACTTGCGTGACATTGTGTCCCGCAACTCGCCACACCCCCACCTCCGCGCCGATGCTTCGCGGTCCCGGCGACGCAGTGGCCCCTAAGCTCGGCCTAAAGATCCGCGCGCGCCCGGCCAGCCCGCCTACCATCTGGGCATGAGCGCCCTCGCGCGCGTGCTCGTGGTCGAGGACGACGCCGATATCGCCGGCGTCCTCCGGCGCTCGCTCGGGATGGAAGGCTACGAGGTGCGCATCGCCGGCGACGGCGTGGAGGCGCTGTCCCAGGCCTCGGTCTTCTCGCCCGACGCCGTGGTGCTCGATCTCGGCCTTCCTCGCCTCGACGGGGTGGAGGTCTGCCGCCGCCTGCGGGAGGAGGGCGACGTGCCCATCCTCGTGCTGACCGCGCGCGACGCGCTCGAGGCGCGGGTGGAGGGCCTCGACTCGGGCGCCGACGATTACCTGGTCAAGCCGTTCGAGCGCGAGGAGCTCCTCGCCCGCCTGCGCGCCCTGCTGCGCCGGCGCCCGCCGCGGGGCGAGGCGTTCCTCGTCGTCGGGGACCTGAAGCTGAATCCGGCGACGCGCGAGGTCGACCGGGCCGGCCGCCAGCTCGACCTCACGAGCCGCGAGTTCGAGCTGCTCGAGCACATGATGCGAAACGAACGGCTCGTGGTCTCGCGCCAGCGGCTGCTCGACGAGGTCTGGGACTACCACCCCTACGCGGAGACCAACACGGTCGACGTCTTCGTGTCCAACCTGCGCCGCAAGCTCGAGGCGGGCGGCGAGCCGCGCGTCCTGCACACGGTGCGCGGCACCGGCTACGTGCTGAGGGCGCCGTGAGCCTGCGCGACGCCCGCTCGGCGCTCCAGCGCACCCGTCTGCGGCTCCCGATCCGGCTCAAGCTGGCCATGGTCTCGGCCGGATTGACCTTCGTGATCCTGCTGCTGTTCGCGGTGGTGGTCGGCGCGTTCACGGCGCAGAAGCTCCACGACGGGTTCGACAACGAGCTCCGCGCCACCGCCGCCGACCTCCAGGACCGCATCCAGGTGCGCACGGACGAGAACGGCGACGTCCACGTGGTGCCGCCTGACAGCCTCCCCGCCGCGGCCGCCGGGGGCGCCGCAATCCGGATCTTGAACGCGAACGGCGACGTGGTGTTCCCGGTCGGCGCCCCGCGGCTCGCGACGCCCGTGGAGGGCGTCTCCAAGGTTGGCGGCTACCGGGTGGTCTCGCGCCCCCTGCTCTCGACCACGCTCCCCCGCGCCAACCCGTTCGAGCTCCAGCCGCCGGTGGGCGGTCCGGTCGGGTGGCTCCAGTACGGCAAGTCCGAGCACAGCGTGGACGCGACCGTCGCCCGGGTGCGGTTCTTCCTGGGGATGGGCGTCCTGGGAGGCACCCTGCTCGCGCTCCTGGCCGGGGCCGCGGTGGCCCGCCGGGCCATGAGGCCGATCGCCGGGCTCACCCAGGCGGCCCGCGAGGTGGCGCGCACCCGGAACCCCGCGGTGACCCTGCCCAAGCCCGAGGCGGGCGACGAGGTTGCGGACCTGGCCCACACCCTCGAGGACATGCTCTCCGAGCTCGGGGCCGCCCGTGCCGAGACCGAGGCCGCCCTGGCCCGCCAGCGCGAGTTCGTGGCCGACGCCTCCCACGAGCTGCGCACGCCGCTGACCAGCATCCTGGCCAACCTCGAGCTGCTCGAGGCCGAGCTCGCCGCGCGCGGAGAGACCGACGGCGCCGCCGAGGTGGCGGGCGCCGCCCTGCGCTCCTCGCGGCGCATGCGCCGCCTGGTCGCCGACCTGCTCCTGCTGGCCCGCGCCGACGCCGGCCGCCGCTCCCCCCACCGGCCGGTCGACCTCGGCGAGGTGGCCCGCGAGGCGGTGGCCGAGGCCTCGGCGCTGACGGTCGACCACGAGGTCGAGCTGGGGGGCCGGAGCGGCGATGCGGTGGTCGAGGGGGTGCCCGACGACCTCCACCGCCTCGCGCTCAACCTGGTCGAGAACGCGCTCATCCACACCCCGCCGGGGACCACAGTTCGGGTGGCGACGCGGAGGGAGGACGGCACGGCCGTGCTCGAGGTGACCGACGACGGCCCCGGCGTTCCGGCCGAGATGCGTCAGCGGGTGTTCGAGCGCTTCGCGCGCGGTGACGGCGACGCGGCGCCGACCGCTCGCGGCGGCAGCGGCCTCGGGCTCGCCATCGTGCGCGCCGTCGCCGAGGCGCACGGCGGCTCGGTGGCGCTCAGCCAACCCGAGGGAGGCGGCGCCCGCGTCCTGGTGCGCCTGCCCGCGGCGAGCCGCCCGCGCCAGGGCGCCACCCAGCAACCAGCAACCGGCAACCGGCAGCCGGCCTAGACCTCGACTACGACCGGCAGGACCATCGGTCGCCGGCGCAGCCGCTGGTAGACGAACTCCGCCACGTCGTCGTGGAGGTGGTCCTGGAGGAGGGAGATCTCGCGAACCTCCTCGGCCGCCGAGCGGGCGAGCGAGTCGTCGACGGCGTGCCGGATCTCCTCTACCACGCTGTCGCTCTCGTCGATGAACGGGACGCCGCGGAAGATGATCTCCGGCGGCGCGACGGAGCGGCCGTCCTGCTCGGAGATGGTCGCGACCACGATGAAGATGCCATCGGCCGAGAGCATGCGCCGGTCGCGCAGGGCAACGTCCTCGATGTCGCCCACGTCCACCCCGTCCACGAAGATCATCCCCGCCTGCTCGGCCTCGGCGAACCGCGCCCCGTCGCGGTCGATCTCGAGCGGCAGCCCATTCTCCCCGCGGAAGACCCTCGGCGGCGCTACGCCGACCGCCTCGGCGAGCTCGCCGTGCAGGCGCAGCCTGCGGTGGTCGCCGTGCACGGGCAGCACGTAGCGCGGGCGGGTCAGGTTGATCATCAACTTGAGCTCCTCGGCGAAGCCGTGGCCGGAGGCGTGGATCGGCGCGTCGCGCGGGGTGATCACGTCGGCCCCGATCTGGAAGATGCGGTCGATCGTCTCGTTCACCGCCCGCTCGTTGCCCGGGATCGGGGTGGCCGAGAAGATCACGGTGTCGCCGTCGTGGAGGTCGACCTGGGGGTGGTCGCCGTGGGACATCCGCCGCAGGGCGGAGAGCGGCTCGCCCTGGCTTCCGGTCGAGATGACCACTAGCCGGTGGTCCGGGAAGTCGCCGATCTCGGCCGGCGGGATGAGCGTCCCCTCGGGAATCTCGATGTGGCCGAGCATGCGGCCGATGTTCACGTTCTTGCGCATCGAGCGTCCGACCAGCGAGACCTTGCGTCCCAGGGTGGTGGCCGCGTCCACGACCTGCTGGACGCGGTGGATGTTCGAGGCGAAGCAGGTGACGACGATTCGCCCCCGGCAGCGCCCGAACACCTGCTCGAGCTGGGGGCCGACGCTCGACTCGGACGGCGACATCCCCGAGCGGTCGGCGTTCGTGGAGTCGCCGCAGAGGAGCAGCAGGCCCTCCCGCCCGAGCTCGGCCAGCCGCGAGACGTCGGCGGGCACGCCGTCCACCGGCGTCTGGTCGAACTTGTAGTCGCCGGTGACGAGCGTGGTCCCGAGCTCGCAGGTCAGCGCGACGGCCAGCGAGTCCGGGATCGAGTGGGCCATCTTGACGAGCTCGATGCGAAACGGCCCGGCGTCGGTCGTCTGGCCGGCGAGCAGGTCCTCGAGCCGCGCGTCGCGGATCCTGTGCTCGTCGAGCTTCGAGCGTGCCATCGCCACGGTCAGCGGCCCGCCGTAGACCGGCGGCATCGGGTCGAGCTCGCGAAGCACGAACGGCAGCGCGCCCACGTGGTCCTCGTGGGCGTGGGTCAGGACGATCGCCTCGACGCTGGCCGCCCGCTCGCGCAGGTACGCGAAGTCCGGGAGCACCAGGTCGATCCCGAGCTGGTCGGGGGCCGGGAACATCAGGCCGGTGTCGACGACGACGATGTGGCCGTCGTACTCGACGACCGTCATGTTCTTGCCGATTTCGCCCAGGCCGCCGAGCGGCAGTACGCGCAGGGCCCTGCTCAAACCCGGGCGAGCAGCCCGTGGCGTTCGAGCACCTCGCGGACGAGCGCCTTCTCCTCCTCCGAGGCCTCGACCAGCGGCAGGCGGGGCGCCCCTACGTCGTGCCCGAGCATGTTGAGCGCCGCCTTGACCGGTATCGGGCTCGTGGTGACGAACAGCACCTTGAACAGATCGAGCAGCGAGTCGTGGATCTCCTGCCGGTGCTCGGGCTCGTCGATCATGCGCCGCATCTCGCGGCCCACGAGATGGGAGGCCACGAGCACGCCGCCGGTCCCGCCCATGTCGAGCACGCGGGCCAGCGTGTCGTCGTTGCCGGCGAGGAGGTCGAGACCCTCGATCGGCGCCACGTCCTCGTAGCGGGACTGCTTGACCGCCGTGACGTTGGGGATCTCGGCGAGCTCCCGAAGGAGGTCGTTCGGGAGGTCGAGGGCCGTGCGCGAGGGAATGTTGTAGATGATCACCGGCCGGTCGGTGGCCGCCGCGACCGCGCGGTAGTGGGCGAGGATGCCCCGCCGGTTTGGCTTGTTGTAGTACGGGGCGACCACGAGCACGGCGTCCACCCCGGCCTCGGTGGCCAGCTCGGTGAGCTCGATGCTGTGGCGGGTGTCGTTGCTGCCGGTGCCGGCCACGATCAGGCCGTCGCCCCCGCACTCCTGCACCCCGAGCTCCCACAGGCGGCGCTTCTCGTCGTCGCTGAGGGTCGGGCTCTCGCCGGTCGTGCCCGCGAGCACGAGCCCGTCCGAGCCGTTCGCCAGCAGGTGACGCATCAGCCCGACGGTCGCCTCCTCGGCGAGCCCGCCGTCCGGGTCGAACGGGGTGACCATCGCGGTGAGGATGCCTCCGAGCGCCACCGCCGCCGATTATGGCACCGGCGCCGCCGCTCCGGTCCGACGGCGCCTCCAGAGGGCGTCGATTCGTGGCGGTCGGGACGCGGAATGTCAAAATTTGCAGACGGCCATGGCTCAGATCGAGAAGGACTACAGCCACCGCACCGTGGTCCAGAAGCTCGGGGTCAAGCCACAGGAGCGGGTCGAGGTGGCCGGCGACGTGGGAGCAGCGCTGCGGCGCGACGTGAAGGACGCGGTCGGGCGCGGCCTGGTTCGCTCGGGCGAGCTCGACGGCGCGATCGTGCTGGTCGAGTCGCTCGACGAGGCCCGCGAGGCCCTCGCAGGCTACCGGCCCCGCCTACGCGACACCGGCTACGTCTGGGTGATCACCCGAAAGCGCGGGCACGACGGCTACGTCAATCAGATGAGCCTCGTGCCGCACGCCAAGCGGCTCGGCCTGATCGACAACAAGACCTGCTCCATCGACGGGGAGCGCTCGGGGATTCGCTTCGTGATCCCCCGCGCGATGCGGGGCCGGGCATAGCCGACCAGCACCCGGACGTGCTCCGAAGCCGCCTGTCGGCGCAGCTCCTCGCGGGAGCGCCCGCGCGACACCCCGATGCGGTGGTCGAGCGGCTGCTCGCCGTCCAGGGCCAGGACCCCCGCGGCGCGCGGCTCGCGATCAGGGCCCGGAGCGAGGGCCTCTCGGCCCTTGACGTCGACCGCGCGCTGACCGAGGAGCGCTCGCTTCTGATCACGTGGCTGAATCGCGGGACGCTGCACCTCGTCCGAAGCGACGACTATCCGTGGCTGCACGCGGTGACCACGCCGCCGCTCTGGACGGCCAGCGAGCGGCGCCTCCGCCAGGAGGTGGTCAGCCGGCGCGCCGCCGAGCGCGGCGTCGCGGCCATCGAGCGCTCGCTGGCCAAAGAGGGCCCGCTCAGCCAGGACCAGCTTCGCGAGCGGGTCGCCGCCGCCGGGGTCCGCACCGCCGGCCAGGCCCTGTACCACGTCCTGATGCTCGCCTCGCTGCGGGGCCTCATCGTGCGCGGGCCGGTGGTCGGCGGCAAGCACGCCTACGTGCTCGTCCGCGACTGGCTCGGCGAGCCGCCGCCCGTCGATCGCGACCGCGGGCTCGCCGAGCTCGCCCGCCGCTACCTCGCCGGCCACGGCCCGGCCGGCGACCGCGACCTGGCGCGGTGGGCGGGGCTTCCCCTGCGCGATGCCCGCGCCGGACTCGAGGCGATCGCCTCCGAGCTGGTCCAGCGCGACGGGGCGCTGATCGAGCTCGCCGGCCGCCCCGACCCCGAGGAGCTCCCGCCGCCGCGCCTTCTCGGTCCGTACGACCCCGTCCTGCTCGGCTGGACCTCACGAGAGCCGCTGCTCGGCGGGCACCGCGACGTGGTCACCGTCAACGGCGTCTTCCGCCCGTTCGCCCTGGTGCGCGGACGGGCCGCCGCCCTCTGGACCATGCCCAAGGGCGAGGTCGTGCTCGAGCCGTTCGAAGCGCTCGGCAACGAGGACGCGGCGGCGCTTCGAGCCGAGGCGGCGGACGTGGTGCGGTTCGTGGGGGAGCCCCCTAGAGCAGGTTCTCGAGCCCGACCGTCGGCGAGCGCTCGAGCGTCCCGACCTTGCGGACGGCCAGCAAGACGCCGGGCATGAACGACTCCCGCGCGACCGAGTCGTGGCGGATGGCCAGCGTCTGGCCGAGGCCGCCGAAGATCACCTCGTGGTGGGCAACGAGCCCCGGGAGGCGCACCGAGTGGAGCGGCTCGTGCACGTGGCCGCCCGCGTCGCGGACCAGCTCCGCGGTCCGCTTAGCGGTGCCCGATGGAGCGTCGAGCTTCTGGGCGTGGTGGAGCTCGACGATCTCGCAATCGGGCATGTGGCGGGCCGCCTGGCGGGCGAACTCCATCATCAGCACGGCGCCGACCGCGAAGTTGGGGGCCACGAACAGGTTGGCCGACCCCACGCCCTCGAAGTCCGAGAAGTCGGCCCCGGTGGTGCCCATCACGCAGTGCACGCCGGCCTCGAGACAAGCTCGAGCGTTCTCCCGGGCGGCATCCGGCGTGGTGAAGTCCACCACCACGTCGGCGTCCCCCAGGACGTCGCCTAGCGCCGTCTCGAGACGCGGGTCTGCGCGCCCAACGAGCTCCAGGTCGTCGGCCTCTGCGACTGCCTGGCACACCGTCTGCCCCATCCGGCCGGCGGCGCCGGACACGGCGACGTTGATGGTCACGCCGCCACGAGCCCCGGGTTCACGGCCTCGAGCGCGGCGCGGAACGTGCCCTCGTCGGCGCCGACGCCGGCGGCCGAGAGGCGCGCCGGGTCGAGCAGCTCCCGAGCCAGCTCGATCACCTCCTCGCGGGTCACCGCGTCGGTCGCGGCCAGCACCTCGTCGACTGTCATGACCGGCACGCCCATCAGGACGGAGCTCCCCAGCCGGTTCATGCGGGCCAGGGTGGACTCCATCGAGAGCACCGTCCGCCCCTTCACGTTCTCCCGCGCCCGTTCGAGCTCCTCGGCGTCGATCCCGTCCTCGACCAGGCGGCGCAGCTCGCGACCGATGACCTCCATCGCCTCCCGGACGTTGTCGGGGCGGGTGCCCACGTACACGGCGACCTGGCCGCTGTCCACGTAGTGGCTCACGTACGAGTAGACCGCGTAGGCGAGCCCGCGCTTCTCGCGCACCTCCTGGAACAGCCGCGACGACGTCGAGCCCCCGAGGAGGGTGTCGAGCACCCGAAGCGCGAACCGGCGCTCGTCCGCGCGCGGGATGGCCGGGCCGCCCAGGCATAGGTGGTACTGCTCGGTGTCCTTCCGCTGAAACCGGATCCCCGGGCTCACGCCGTCCGGCGCCGGCGCGGGCGGGAGCGCCGCGTCGGCGACCATCCCGGTCCGGCCCTCGAGGGCACCGGTCACGAGCTCGACCACGCGCTCGTGCTCCACGCTCCCCGCCGCGGCCACGACCATGTTCGGCCCGACGTAGCGAGAGTCGTGGTAGTCGGCGATCTCGGGGACCGGGACCGAGGAGATCACGTCCGACCGGCCGATGATCGGGCGCCCCAGCGGGTGATCGCCGAAGATCGCGCTGGCGAGCACGTCGTGGACCTTGTCCGAGGGCTCGTCCTCGTACATGGCGATCTCCTCGAGGACGACCTGCCGCTCCGAGTCGATGTCCGGGTAGGACGGGCGCAGGACCATGTCCTGGAGCACGTCGAACGCCCGCTCGAGGTGGCGGTCGAGGAAGCGGGAGAAGACCGACGTCGTCTCCTTGCTCGTGCCCGCGTTGACCTCGGCGCCCATGCCGTCGAACGTCTCGTCGATCTCCCGGGAGGAGAAGCGGTCGGTGCCCTTGAACAGCAGGTGCTCGAGGAAGTGCGACAGCCCCGCCTGCTCGGGCGACTCGTTGCGCGAGCCGGTGCGGATCCAGAAGCCGATCGCGACCGAGCGCAGGCCCTCCACCCGCTCGGTGGCGACCCGGGCGCCCGAGTCGAGCGCTGTGATCTGAGGGGCGTCGGTCAGCGGCGATCCCCGCCGTCGCGGCGGCCGCCGTCCCGGCCCCGACCGTTGCCACCCCGGCGGTCGCGGCGCGGGCCCCGGTCGCCGGTGCCGACCTTGGTGAGTTCCTGCGGCGTCTTGCCCTGGATCTCCGGGTCGTCGGCCAGGCGCAGGCCGATCCGGCCCCGCTCGCGGTCGACCTCGACCACCTTGACCCGCAGCTCGTCGCCGCGGTTCAGGACCTCCTCGACCGTGCTCGGCCGCTTGCCGGGCGCGATGTTGGAGATATGCAGGAGGCCGTCGGTGCCCTTGGCGAGCTCGACGAAGGCGCCGAACGTGGTGGTCTTCACGACCCTGCCGGTGTACTCGTCGCCGACCTCGACCTCCTTGGTGAGCTGGCGGATGCGGTCGATCAGCGCGTCGCCCTGCTCCCCGCTCTGGGCGTAGACCCGGACGGTGCCGTCGTCGTCGACGTCGATCTCGGCCTCGTACTCCTCGGAGAGGGCGCGGATCGTCTCCCCGCCCTTGCCGATGAGGGCGCCGATCTTCTCCGGGTCGATGGTGATCTGGGTGATGCGCGGCGCGTAGGGCGAGAGCTCCGGGCGCGGCTCGGCGAGGGCCTCGCGCATCCTGGCCAGGATCGACATGCGCGCCTCCCCGGCCTGCTGGAGGGCGTCGCGCAGGATCTCGAAGGTCACCCCGGAGATCTTGATGTCCATCTGGAGCGCCGTGATCCCGCGCTCGGTGCCGGCGACCTTGAAGTCCATGTCGCCGAGATGGTCCTCGACGCCCGCGATGTCGGTGAGGACGATGTAGTCCTCTCCTTCCTTGATCAGCCCCATGGCGATCCCGGCGACCGGAGCCTTGACGCCGACGCCGGCGTCCATTAGAGCGAGGGTCGAGCCGCAGACCGAGGCCATCGACGAGGACCCGTTCGACTCGAGGATGTCCGAGACGACGCGGATCGTGTACGGGAACTCGTCCTCGCCCGGGACCACAGGGAGGAGCGCGCGCTCGGCGAGCGCGCCGTGACCGATGTCGCGGCGCTTAGGCCCGCGCATGAAGCCCGCCTCCCCGACCGAGAAGGGCGGGAAGTTGTAGTGGTGGAAGTAGCGCTTGTACTCCTGGAGCCCCAGGTTGTCGAGGCGCATCTCCTCCCGGGTCGTCCCGAGGGCGACGACCGAGAACGCCTGGGTCTGGCCGCGGGTGAAGATCGCCGAGCCGTGGGTGCGGGGCGCCGCCCCCACCTCGATCGTGATCGGCCTGATCTCGTCGGCGGCCCGGCCGTCCGGCCGCTTCTTGTCCACCGCGATCCGGCGGCGGACGATGTCCTTCTCGAGCTTGTCGAAGGCCAGCTGGACCGCGGCCCGGCGCTCGCCGTGGCCCTCGGCCTCGGGGTCGCCGGAGAGGGCCTCGAGGACCTCCTGCTCGACCCGCGCCGTAGCCTCCTGGCGCGCGAGCTTGTCCTCGACCTGCGTGGCCTCGTCGAGGGCGGCGCCGAAGCGCTCGTGGACCTCGGCCAGGATCGCCTCGTCGACCTGGGGCGGGTGCACCTCGACCTTCTCCTTGCCCGCCCGCTCGCGCAGCTCGTTCTGGACCTGGCACAGCTTGCGGATCTCGCCGTGGGCGATGTCGAGGGCGTCGAGGATCTCGGCCTCGGAGATCTCCGAGGCGCCGGCCTCGACCATGAGGATGGCGTCCTCGGTGCCGGCGACCACCAGGTCGAGCGGGCTCTCGAGCAGCCACTCCTCATCCGGGTTGACGAGGAAGTTCCCCTCGGCGTCGAGACCGATGCGGACCGCGCCGACCGGCGCCGGGAAGGGGATGTCGGAGACCTGAAGGGCGGTGCTGGCGCCGTTCATGGCCAGGACGTCATAGGGGTTGCGGTGATCGACCGAGAGCGGGATGCCCACCAGCTGGGTCTCTCGTGTCCAGCCTTCCGGGAACAGCGGCCGCAGCGGGCGGTCGATCATGCGGGCGGTCAGCGTGGCCTTCTCGCCGGCCCGCCCCTCCCGGCGGAAGAAGCTCCCCGGGATCTTGCCGGCGGCGTACATGCGCTCCTCGACGTCGACGGTCAACGGGAGGAAGTCCACGTCCCGCTGGACGCCGGCCGTGGCCGTGGCCAGCACCATGGTGTCCCCCGCCCTCACGACCACGGCTCCGCTCGCCTGACGGGCGAGCTTGCCGGTCTCGAACGAGATCTCCTCACCGCCGATCTCGACCGAGACGCGGCTCACATCTTCGAACATGCGTTTCCTTTCAGGCCGCCTCCGGTTGGCGGCACGTAACTCGAACTCGCGATACGAACGCAGTCGATGCTACCAACGGGTTCGCGCACCGCCGGGGGGCCTTAGGCCGGCGGAGCGCGGGCGGCGTCCCGAAGGCGACCGAGCAGCTCGGGGGTTGGGACGCCGGCGTGGAGCTCGCCGTCCACGAACAGAGTCGGCGTCGTGGTCACCCCGGCCCGCACTCCGGAGCGGAAGTCGCGGTCGACCCGCTCGGCGACGGCCTCGGAGCGGCGGTCGCGCTCGAAGCGCTGGAGATCCAGGTCCAGCCGGCGCGCCCGCTCCCACAGGTGGGGGAGGTCGAGCCGGCCGTGGTCCTCGTAGAGCGAGTCGTGCACCTCCCAGAAGCGGCCCTGGAGGGCGGCGGCCTCGGCGGCGTGCGCGAGCACCCGGGCGCGCGGGTGCTTCGAGACGACCGGGAAGTGCCGGAACGCGCGCGTGATCCGGAGCCCGGAGAGCAGCTCGTGGGTCCGGGCGCAGTACGGGCACTCGAGGTCCGCGTACTCGAGCACGAGCGGCCCCTCCCCCCGCTGGTGGTCTTCGCGTCCGACCCCCGGCGGCGGGGCGGTTCCGAGCGGCTCAGGCAGCGGTGCGCTGCTCGAGGGCGTCGAAGATGAGGTTCGC
>DASQXU010000194.1:0-9667 GCA_035639555.1 Thermoleophilaceae bacterium | reverse complement strand
AGCGCCTGCTCGCCTGAGTCGGATTCAAGTGGGGCCCGCGGGGAAGGCCTTGGTCACGATCGATCCGGGCGAGGGACGACGAGCACCGCTGCCGGGTGAGGTGCAGAAGCGGCGGGAGCGCTCGGGCTGCCCGCTTTTCGGCTGCGCGTGGGAGGGAATGCAGCGCTCGGCGTCATCGTGCTGTCCTCGACGGGTGCATCGCCACGCTACGTGCCAACGGAGGGGCGGCCATCCGGGGCACTCTCCGATTCGGCTCCGTAGCGCTACTGACCGAGTCGCGCGGTGGTCCCCTTCCTCAGGAGTAGTCGCCGCGCGCCGGGCGAAGCGGGCCCGAGAGGAGGGGGGTCGACGTCGAGGCCGCGCGCCTGAGCGCGCGTAGGTGGAACCCGCCCGGCACAGGCTCCATTCCAGGCAGAAAGCAGGTGCTTCAACTGGCGCGGGCGCGGGAAGATACTCATCGGGTTCGGATGAGCGCTCTCGACCGCTTGCGGGCCCGCTCCCGGTGCGCGGCTGCCGACGACGTGAGAGGGAGGCAGAGATGAAGACCCTGAGCCCGCAGGACGCATCGTTCCTCGACGTGGAGAACGACGTGAGCCACATGCACATCGGCTCGGTGGGTGTCTTCGAGGGCCCGGCGCCCTCCCGAGGGGAGATGTGCGCCGCCGTCGAGTCGAAGCTCCAC
Source organism: Thermoleophilaceae bacterium (assembly GCA_035639555.1). GTDB lineage: Bacteria > Actinomycetota > Thermoleophilia > Solirubrobacterales > Thermoleophilaceae > DASQXU01. The sequence continues at coordinate 8,985 of DASQXU010000194.1, read as the reverse complement.
CTGGTCCCGCGCTACCGCCAGAAGGTCCGCTACCCGCCTCTGCGCCTCGGCCCGCCGGTCTGGATAGACGACACTCACTTCAACCTCGACTACCACGTCCGGCGTACCGCCCTCGCCTCCCCGGGCGGCGAGGAGGAGCTGCGCACGCTGGTCGGGAGGGTCATGTCGCAGCAGCTAGACCGCGCCAAGCCGCTCTGGGAGATGTGGGTCGCCGAGGGGCTCGGGGGCGGCCGCTGGGCGCTCATCTCGAAGGTCCACCACTGCATGGTGGACGGAGTATCGGGGACCGACCTGCTGGCGGTCATGCTCGACGCGGAGCGCGAACCGACGCGCCCGCGGGCGCCGCGCTGGGTGCCCGATCCCGAGCCGTCGGCCGCCGACCTGCTCGCGGAGCCGCTGGCGCGCCGCCTCGCGAGCCCGGTGGACGCCCTCGCCGCCGCCCGCGAGCTCGTCCGTGGTCCGCGCCGGGCCGCCGAGCTCGCGGTCGAGACCGTGCGGGGGACGGCGGCGATGAGCGGGCTCCTGCGGCCGACGCCCAGGAGCTCCCTGAACGGGCCGATCGGGCCGCACCGGCGCTGGGATTGGGCGCACGCCCAGCTGAGCGACGTGAAGACGGTGCGCGTGGCGCTCGGCGGCACCGTGAACGACGTCGTGCTCGCCGTGATCTCGCGCGGTTTCCGCGACCTCCTGCTCGCGCGCCGGGAGGATCCCTCGCGGCTCGTCGTGCGCACCCTCGTCCCAGTGTCGGTCAGGCGGCCGGGCGAGCGCGGTACCTACAACAACCGCGTCTCGGCGATGTTCGCGGAGCTGCCGGTGGCCATGGAGGACCCGGTCGAGCGGCTCGAGGCGATGCGCACCCAGATGGAGGGGCTCAAGCAGTCGAAGCAGGCGGTGGCCGGCGAGGTGCTCACCTCGCTGTCCGGTTTCGCGCCTGCGCTGCTGCTGGCCCTCGGCACCCGGGTCGCGTTCCGGATGCCCCAGCGCAGCGTGAACACGGTCACCACGAACGTCCCCGGCCCCCAGCATCCGCTCTACGCGGCCGGCCGCCGGATGCTCGAGGCGATCCCCTACGTGCCACTGGCCGGGCGAGTGCGGGTCGGCGTGGCGATCTTCTCCTACGACGGCGCGCTCAAGTTCGGCGTGACCGGCGACTACGACACCGCGCCCGACATCCGCGTGCTCTGCGACGGGATCGAGAAGGGGATGGCCGAGCTCGTGGAGGTGGCGCAGCGGCCCCGGCCGCAGCGCAAGGCGGCGAGCCGCAGGAGGGAAACGCCGCCCGCCGGCGCCCGCGCCGGGGCGCCAGCTCGGGGGGCGACGACCGGCGAGGAGGAGTAGGGATGGCGACCGAGGCGACGAACGCGACGCGGCGGACGGTCGCGCGGGCGGCGGCGAGCGCGGCCGAGCGCTACCCGAATCGGGTCGCGATCCGGCACCGAGAGGACGGGGAGTGGCGAGAGCTGACCTTCGCTGCGGTCGCCGAGCTCGTGGACGAGCTCGCCCTCGGGCTGATCCGGCTCGGGCTAGAGCCCGGCGACCGGATCTGCATCCTCGCCAACACGCGTCCGGAGTGGACGTTCGCGAGCCTCGCGATCTCCCGCGCCGGCGGCGTCGTCGTCCCGATCTACCCGACCAACTCGCCCGAGGAGTGCGAGTGGGTGGCCGGCAACTCGGAGGCCCGCATGGTCGTATGCGAGGACGTCCGCCAAGCCGACAAGATCCGGCAGGTCCGCGACGGGCTGCCGCGTGTCGAGCAGCTGATCGTCATGGAGGGCGACGGCGGCGACGACCCGATCTCACTGGACGACCTGCGCGGGAAGGGTCGCGGCGGGGATCGCCCCGAGCTCGAGCGGCGCGCCGAGGACGTCTCCCCCGATGACCCGTACACGATCATCTACACGTCCGGCACGACCGGCCCGCCCAAGGGCGTGGTGCTGACGCACGGCAATTGTGCCTCGGTCGGGGTCATGGTCCAGGAGCTCGGCTTCGTCACCGAGGACGATCTGAGCTATCTCTATCTGCCGCTCGCCCACTCATTCGCGCTCACCGTGCAGCTGGCGTCGTTCGACGTGGGCACCGGGATCGCCTACTTCGGCGGCGACCCGAGGCAGATCGTTCCCGAGCTCCAGGAGGTCAAGCCGACGTACTTCCCGTCGGTGCCCCGCATCTTCGAGAAGATCTACACCCAGGCGACCGCCGTGGCCGGCGACACGGAGCAACTGCGCCGGGCCGTAGAGCTCGGCGTCCAAGTCCGCCAGATGGAGCAGCGCGGCGAGGAGGTGCCCGACCGTATGCGGGCGGCCTTCGACAAGGCGAATGCGGCCCTCTACCGCAACGTCCGCGCGCTCTTCGGCGGTCGGGTCCGGCAAGCCGTGTCGGGCGCGGCGCCGATCTCCCGGGAGATACTCGAGTTCTTCTACGCCTGCGGCGTCCCGGTGCTCGAGGGTTGGGGGATGACCGAGACCACCGGCGTGGGCTGTGTCAACACCCTCGATCACCTCCGCTTCGGCACGGTCGGACGGCCGATGCCGGGGGTCGAGGTCCAGGCCGCCGACGACGGCGAGGTCATCATCAAGGGGCCGAACGTCTTCCGCGGGTACTGGCGCAACCCCGAGGCCACGAGCGGGGCGCTCACCGCCGACGGCTGGCTGCTCACGGGGGACCTGGGCACGCTCGACGAGGACGGCTTCCTCTCGATCACCGGCCGAAAGAAGGACATCATCATCACCGCCGGGGGTAAGAACCTCACTCCGGCCAACCTCGAGAACGACCTCAAGCAGTCGCGCTGGATCTCGCACGCGGTCATGTACGGCGACCGCCGCCCGTATCCGGTCGTGCTGATCACCCTCGACCCGGACGAGGTCGTCCCCTGGGCCAGGGAGCGTGGCCTGCCCGACGACCTGCCGTCGCTCGTCCGGCGCGACGAGGTCCACGAGCTGATCCAGAGCGAGCTCGACCGGGTCAACGCGAAGTACGCCAAGGTGGAGCAGATCAAGAAGTTCGCGCTGCTCGACCACGACCTCTCACAGGAGACGGGCGAGCTCACCCCGACGCTCAAGCTCAAGCGCAACGTCGTCAACGAGCGCTACTCGGAGCTGTTCGACGAGATGTATCGGTGACTCGAGGCGCCGTCCGTCCACGAGCGCGGTAAGGACCGGCCCCGAGCCGACGCTAACCCGGTGACCGAAAGCGATCTCCGGGCGGCGTCCGCGCTGGTCGCGGGCGGCCCGAGAGGAAGGAGCTCTCAATGTCGAACACCACGCTCGACACCCGGGTCGGCGCCGAGCCGGCGACCAAGGCCAACGGCGGCCCGGCCAGCGCAACAGCCGACCTGGGCGCGGCCGCGCGCCAGGCCTTCTGGCTGTTGCGGATCGGCTTCACCGTCGCGCCGATCCTCTTCGGAGTCGACAAGTTCTTCAACTGGTCCGTCCACTGGCCCGACTACCTGGCCGGGTGGGTCAACAACATCATTCCCGGAAGCGGCCAGGACTGGATGCACGTGGTCGGCGGCATCGAGATCGCGGCCGGGCTGCTCGTGGCGGTGGCGCCGCGGATCGGCGCGTTCGTGGTCGCCGGCTGGCTGGCCGGGATCGTCATCAACCTGCTGACGAAGAACCCGCCCCAGTACTACGACATCGCGCTCCGCGACTTCGGCCTGATGCTCGGCGCGCTCACGCTCGGCAGGCTCTCCCTCGCCGTCGTCCCGGCGCGGAGGCGCGCCTGACCAACCAGCTAGCGACAGCTGTCCGACCCGGAGTCGGCAATTCGGCCGGTTGGGGCGGCGCGCACGCGCCACTCGTAGCTGCCCCGGCCGAGGGTCAGCTCGAGCACCCCGAACACGCCGCTGATCCGCACCTGGCTGTTCGGTTGGATCTGGGGGAACCCGAACCGGCTCCTGCCGCCGATACCGGCGATGAACTCACGGATCCCGTGGGCCGGATCGAACACGCCGCCCGGCGTCTGCGGAGCGAAGCGCTCGTAGAGGTGGTCGTGCCCGTTCAGGATCACGTCGGCGCCGGCCGAGTAGAGCGCGGCCCAGGCCGGGCGCATGTCGCCGTGGTCGCTGTGCCCCCCGGAGGTGAAGGTCGGCCGGTGCCAGAAAGCGAGCGTGCACGCGGCCGGATGGGCGGCCAGGTCCGTTCTCAGCCAGGTGATCTGCGGCGAGCTCGCGCCGCAGCCGCCGATGTGCCGGCACTCCGAGTTCAGCGCGACCACGTGCCAGCTCCCGACGTCGAAGCTGTAGTAGCCCTGGTTGCGGGCCCCAACCGGACCACTCTGGGTGCCGGCGCCGTTGAAGTAGTCGAAATACCCGGCTGCGTTCCCGGCGCCGTCGTCGTACTCGTGGTTGCCGGGCACCGAGCGGATCAACGGCTTCAGCCTCCCCCAGGTCGGGTCGAACGAGCGCTGGAACTTCCAGAGCTGCCCGTCCTCGTACTGATCGTCGCCGAGGGCGAGGATGTCCGAGAGGTCGAAGCGCAGCAGCAGGTCCGAGGTGAGCTTCTGGCGGCAGACGCCCGGTATGCCGAGGCCGCCGTTGAAGTACGGGCTCTGCGGGTCGCAGGCGATGTCGCCCGCGGCGGCCACCACGGGGTCGAGGCCGGTCGGCTGCCAGGTCGGCTGGCTGGCCGCCGAGCGGCTCGAGCTCAGGCGCCGGACGCGCGCGCTGCGGGAGCGAACCTGCCGGAGCGCTCCACCCCTGACCTTCATCACGTACAGCCACCGCCGCCGCCCGACCTGGTAGGTGAAGACGATCCGAGTGCCGTCCGGCGACCAGGCCGGCGAGCTCTCGTCGCCGGGCAGCCCGGTCAGCCGGCGGGCGTGCGAGCCGTCCGCGCGGAGCACGTACAGGTCCCGGTGCCCGGGGCTCCCGCGGGCGACGGCCAGCGTCCGGCCGGTCGGCGACCAGTCCGGGTAGGTGTCGTTGGCCTTCCCCCGGGTCAGCCGGCGGGCGCTCCCACCACTCGGCGTGATGGAGTAGATCCGGCTCGCTCGGCCCCGGGTGCGCACGAACGCGATTCGGTCCCTCACCGACCAGGTCGGCCAGCTGTCGTCTCCGCCGAACGTGAGCTGGGTTTCGCCCGTGCCGTCCGCGAGGATGGTGTAGAGGTGGCGGCGACCTCGCCCACCGCGCGCGAAGACGGCCTCCTCCCCGCTCGGCGACCACTCCGCCATCCCGTCCGAGGCGCCGGTCGTGAGCAGCCGCAGCCCGGTGCCGTCGAAGTAGGTCGTCCACACCTGGGCGCCCCCCGACCCGTAGCGCGTGAAGAGCAACCTCTTCCCCCCGGGCGAGAACGCGGGCTGGTCCGAGCGCCCACCGGTGTGCACGAGGTGGAGCCGGCTTCCATCGGCGCGCCGGGCGTAGATGACACGCGTCCCGCCGCGCTTGGCCGAGAACGCGATCTCGCCGTTCCCGGGGCGCTGCGCCCCCGCCTCGGCGGGCAGCAGCGCCAGCAGGCCCGCCAGGACGCAGGCGAGCGCGTACGAGCCCAGCCTCAGCGACGGGGTGAGGTTGCGTCGCACCGATTCGTGCAACCCAAAGCCCGCCGCCCGGTTGCGGTCCTTTTTCCGGTCGCTGCCTCCCGGCCCACACCGATACCCTGCCGCAGCGCGTGGACGAGGGGCTCCTCGAGCTGATGGATGACGCCCGGGGGCGGGCCGACTACGCCGACGCCCGGCGCGTCCACGTCCGCTCGGAGCGGATCGGCGTACGCGACGGCCAGCTCGAGCGGCTCGACGTGGTCGAGGACGAGGGCGTAGGCGTGCGGGTGCGACTGGATGGTGCCTGGGGCTTTGCCGCCACGCGCGGCGACGGGGACGACCGCGCCCGGGGCGCGCTCGCCCGGGCGCTCGAGGTCGCGCGCTCTCAGCAGTCGACCGATGGCCTCCCGCTCGCCCCCGAGCCGCCCGCGCGTGGCAGCTACCGGAGCCCGTTCGAGATCGACCCGTTCGATGTCCCCCTCGAGGACAAGCTTGCCGTGCTGGTCGCCGCCACCGCGGCCATGGGCGCCGAGCCGGGAGTCACGGTGGCCCGTGCTCACCTGAGCGCGTTCCGCACCGAGACGACCTTCGCCTCCAGCGAGGGCGCGCTCTGCCACCAGTCGCTGACCGAGTGTGGCGGCGGTATCACCGCGCTCGCCGTCGGCGACCGGGAGTCGCAGGTGCGCTCGTACCCCGCTTCGCACGGGGGGAATTTGGCCCAGGCCGGCTACGAGCACCTGCGCGTGCTCGATCTCCCAGGGGCGGCGCCCCGCGTCGGGGAGGAGGCGGCCGCGCTCTTGCGGGCGCCGGCCTGCCCCGAAGCGGAGACGGCGCTGATTCTCGTCGGCGAGCAGCTCGGGCTCCAGCTTCACGAGTCGATCGGTCACGCCGTGGAGCTCGACCGCGTGCTCGGCCGCGAGGCCTCGTACGCCGGCACGAGCTACGTGCGCGCGGACGCCCTGGGTGCCCTCCGAGTCGGTTCCCCCCTGCTCGACGTCACCGCGGACGCCACGACGCGCGGCGGGGTCGGGAGCTTCCGCTGGGACGACGAGGGCGTGGAGGGCCAGGCCGTCCCGCTCGTGCGCGAGGGGATCCTGCGCGGCTTCCTCTCCTCGCGGGAGACCGCGGGCGAGATCGGGGTCCCCCGCTCTGGCGGCTGCATGCGGGCCGAGGGCTTCGCGCGCCAGCCCCTCGTGCGGATGACCAACGTCAGCCTCGAGCCAGGCGACGCGGGCACGCTCGAGGAGCTGATCGCGGACACCGAGGAAGGCATCCTGATCGACACCAACCGCTCGTGGTCGATCGACTCCCGCCGGCTGCAGTTCCGGTTCGAGGGCGAGGCGGCGTGGGAGATCCGCGGCGGGAGGAGGGGGCGGCTGCTGCGAAACCCGAGCTACACCGGGGTGACGCCCGAGTTCTGGGGTGGGCTCGACGCCGTGTGCTCGCCCTCCGAGTGGCGGCTCGACTCGGTGATGAACTGCGGAAAGGGCGAGCCCGGGCAGGTCATGCGAGTCTCGCACGGCTCGGCGCCGGCGCGCTTTCGCGGAGTCCGGGTCGGCGGGGGGTGAGCACCGACACCGACTGCCTCGCGCTCGCCGAGCGCGCGCTCGCGGCCGTCCCGGCGGCCGACGGGGCGCTCGCGCTCGTGGCGAGGGAGCGCTCGCTCCTCATGCGCTACGCGCGCTCGCGCCCGACGCAGGCGACGTCGGTCGACGATGTGACCGTCGACGTCGCGGCGCTCCGCGAGGGGCAGGTGGGACGCTCGGCCACCAACTGCACCGATCCCCGTGCGCTCGCCGCATGCGCGACCCGCGCCGCGGCCGCCGCGGAGGCCGCAAGCCGCTCGTCGGGATCGGGCCCCTACCCGGGGTTCCCGGCTTCCCGCGCGCCGCGGCCGCACCAGGGCCACGACCCCGAGACCGCCCGGCTCGATCCCGGGGCCGGCGGGTGCGCCCTGCGGGCAGCGTTCGCCGCGGCCGAGGCCCGGGGGGTCGAGGCCCACGGGATCTGGACGGCCGGCGAGGTCGAGACTGCGGTCGCCTCGAGCACCGGCGTCGCGGTCGCCGAGCGGGTGACCGATGCCCATATGAAGGTGGTCTGCATCGCGCCGGGCGGGCGAAGCGGATATTCGGCCGCGACCGCGTCCGCGCTTCGGTCGATCGATCCGAAGGCAACCGCGGAGTGCGCGGCGGCCAAGGCGGCGGTGGGCGGCGAGCCGGCCGAACTGCCGCCGGGCGAGCATGCGGTGGTGATGGAGCCCCACGCGGTCGGCGAGCTCCTCTCCCTGTTGTCGATCTCGGCATTCAACGGCCTGGCCCACGTCGAGGGGCGGGGAGCGCTCGCCGGGCGCCTCGGTCAGCGCGTCGCCTCCCCGCAGGTGAACGTCTCCGACTCGCCCCGCTTGCCGGGGACGTTGCCGCGGGGGTTCGACGCCGAGGGGGTCGCCAAGGCGCCGCTTCCCCTGATCCAGGATGGGATCGCCCACCGCGTCGTCCACGACACGCGAAGCGCCGTCCTCGCCGGGGAGGCGACGACCGGGCACGCGTTGGCGCCCGCCGGCGCGCCGTTCGGTCCAGTGCCCACCAACGTGGTCATGATCGGCGGCGGCGCGGCGAGCGTCGAGGAGCTCTGCGCGCCGGTGGAGCGCGGCATCTACATAACCCGGCTCTGGTACGCGAACCTGGTGCGCCCGAGGCAGAGCCTCGTCACCGCGCTCAGCCGCGACGGCACGTTCCTGATCGAGGACGGGCGCATCGCCGGGCCACTCGCCGACATGCGCCTGACCGACCGCGTGCTCGACATGCTGGCGCGCGTCGAGGCCCTCTCCGCGCGATCGATCCTGACGAGCGAAGGCGAGTTCTACGGGCGGCGATTTGCCACGGGCGCGGTCTGCCCGGCGGTGCGGTTCACCGGCGTCCGGTTCACCGCCACCGCCGGCTCGGGCTGAGCCCGCGGCTCGAGCACCGCGAGCAGGTCGCCCGCCGGGCGGTCGAGATCGTCGAGCGCACCCTCGAGGCGCCCGCCGGCGAGCGCCTTCACCTTCGTGGCGAGCGCCTCCGGGTCCATCGGCCGCTGCGGGGAGCCGAGGGCGGCCTCGACGCGAAACGTGCCGCCCTCCGCCTCGAGGAGCGCCTCGGACTCGAGCAGCGCTCCGTCGAGCCGAACCCGGACGCGCTCGCGCGCCAGGTCACGCGCCTCTCGGTCGACGCCCCGGAAGCTGTCGACGCCCGGCGGGCCGCAGAGAAGGGTGAACGCGGTGAGGTAGGGGATCGAGAACTTGGCCTGGAGCCCGTCCGCCGGATCGGCGACCGGCGCCGCCTTGAGCGACACCGGATGCACCGCCACCTCCACCGCGGCGCCGGCGGCGACCCCGGTCGCCCTCGCCCGGTCGGCGGCCTCGATCGCGCCGTGGGTCTGAAGGCAGCAGGGCCAAGCCTTGATCCAGTTGAGCTCGATCGCCCCCCGCGCCCCCGGCTCGGCGAACCGGCCGCCGAACGCGTCCTCGAA
>DASQXU010000193.1:0-2900 GCA_035639555.1 Thermoleophilaceae bacterium | reverse complement strand
CGTTACGGAATTTATCCTCATGCACAAGTCGTTGCGATATGGCATCGATGGCAGCATAATTGAGGTGCGTCGGAACTATGAGGAGGAGGGTCGTGCCTCGGACGACGATATCGTTGCTCGGCACGCCGCGCATCGAGGCAGGCGGCGAGCCGCTCGAGGTAGATACGCGCAAGGCGATCGCGCTCCTCGCCTACCTGGCTGTCACCCGGAGGCGGTACGCGCGCGACGCGCTGGCCGGTCTGCTCTGGCCCGAATACAACCAGACCAGGGCGCGCGCCGCCCTGCGCCGAACCCTCTCTTCGCTGGGCGTGGCCCGCGCGCAGGGTTGGCTCGAGGTCGACCGGCAGAGCGTCGGTCTGGGCGGGGATGGGGTATGGGTGGACGTGGACCGTTTCCGCGAGCTTCTGGCCGAATGCCGGACGCACGGCCATCCCGAGGCCGAGGTCTGCCCCGAGTGCCTGCCCCCGCTCTCCGAGGCGGTGGCGCTCTACCGCGACGATTTTCTGGCCGGGTTCGCCCTGCGCGACAGCGCCTCTTTCGATGACTGGCAGTTCTTCCAGGCCGAGGAGCTGCGCGGCGAGCTGGCCGGCGCGCTGGAGAGGCTCAGCCGCGGCCACGGCGCGCTCGGCGAGTGGGAAGAGGCGATCTCGTACGCCCGGCCCTGGCTGGCCCTCGACCCTCTGCACGAGCCGGCGCACCGCTGGCTCATGCAGCTGTACGCGTGGGCGGGCCAGCGCGCCGGCGCCCTGCGCCAGTACAGGGAGTGCGTGCGCGTCCTCCAGGAGATGCTCGGGGTCTCCCCGCTGGAGGAGACGACCCGGATCTACGAGGCCATCAAAGAGAACGACCTGCCGCAGCCACCGGTTTTCTTTACAGACAGGGGTCAGGCCCAGCAATCCGAGGAGCGAGAGGCCGAGGCAGCAGGCGAAGACCACTCCTCGGCCCACGGCGAGCCGCTCGTCGGCAGGGAAGCGGAGTGGGAGGCACTGCTGGGGGCCTACGAAGCAGCCGCGGCGGGGTGTCACCTCGTGATCCTCGAGGGAGAGGCCGGCATCGGCAAGACCCGGCTGGCCGAGGAGCTCGTGGCCTACGCGGCGAGCCGGGGCTCGGCGACCATCACGGCGCGGTGCTATCAGGGAGAGATGGACCTGGCCTACGGCCCCTTTGTCGAGGGTCTCTCCGCCGCCATCGGCAGGGAAGGCGCCGCCGCCCGTCTGCGGGAGATCCCGGCCCACTTCCTGGCCGAAGCCGCGCGCCTGCTGCCCGAGCTCGCCGAGCTGCGTCCGGGGCTTCCCTCTCCTCCTCCGCTCGACTCCCCCGGCGCCCAGAGCCGCTTCTTCGAGGGCATAGGGCGGGTTCTGCTCGCGGTATGCGAGGGTCCATCCCCGGGGATTCTCCTTATCGACGACGTGCACTGGGCGGACGCCTCCACCCTCGACCTGCTCGCCTACCTGGTACGGCGGCTCAGGACCGGGCGGCTTTGCGTCGTGCTGACCTGGCGCGACGAGCTGGTAGCGGCCGACCACAGGCTGCGCGGGCTGCTGACGGAGGCCCAGCGCGCCCGCGCGGCGACGGTGCTGCGGTTGTCGCGCCTGGATCGGGCTGCCGTCGAGGAGCTGGTCGGGTCGGTCGTCGGCGACGCGGGGGGCCTGGGACGGCGCCTGTACGACGAGACCGAAGGATTGCCTCTCTTTCTCGGTGAATACCTGGCCGCGATCGCGAGCGGCTCACTGGCCGCCGAGGATGAAGCCTGGTCGCTGCCCGGCGGGGTACGCGACCTCTTGCACGGACGCCTCGCGGCCGTCGGCGAGACCGGCTGGCAGTTACTCAACGCCGCAGCCGTCATCGGGCGCTCCTTCGACTTCGATACGGTGCGCGAGGCGAGCGGTCGCAGCGAAGAGGAGGCCGTAGCCGCCCTCGAAGAGTTGACCGGCAAGGGGCTCGTCGAGGAGGTGAAGGGGGCAGGTGAACGCGCCGTCGCCTACGACTTCGGTGACGCGAAGCTGCGAGACCTAGTCTACGAGGAGACCAGCCTGGCGCGGAGGCGGCTCCTGCACCGGCGCGTGGCGGAGTCGCTCGCCCGCCGCGCGCGCCGCCGCCGCGAGACGGGTGCGCTGGCGGGCCAGATCGCCCACCACTACCAGCTGGCCGGCAGGGACGCGGAGGCGGCGGATTACTTCAGAATAGCCGGGGAGCACGCTCGCGCCCTCTACGCCAACACCGAGGCGCTCTCGCACTTCCGCGCGGCCCTCGCGCTGGGACACCAGGACGCCGCCTGGCTGCGCGAGGCCGTCGGGGATCTGCAAACGCTACTCGGCGAGTACGGCGAGGCGCTGGCGAGCTACGAGGCGGCCGCCGCGCTCGGCGACGGGGATCACCTCAGCAACATCGAACGCAAGCTGGGGAGCGTCTACCAGCGCCTCGGGGAGTGGGAGCTCGCGGAGAGCCACTTCGAGGCCGCCCTGGGGGACACCGACTCGGCCGGTGAACTCGCCCGGCTGCACGCCGATCTCAGCCTGGTCGCCCACCAGAAGGGTGAATCCAACCTGGCGCTGGAGCGGGCACACCAGGCGCTCGAACTGGCCGAGGCCGCAGGCGACGAGCGCGCGCTGGCCCAGGCCCACAACGTGCTCGGCGTCCTCTCCAGCGGCGATCTCGAGGGCGCGCGCCGCCACCTCGAACGCAGCCTGGCGCTGGCGGAGGCTCTGGGAGACTCCGCGGCCAGGGTCGCCGCCCTGAACAACCTGGCCCTGGCGTACGCGAACGGCGGAGAGCTCGAGCAGGCCATACAGAGAGCCGAGAGCGCCCTGGCGCTGTGCGTCGCTCTGGGGGATCGCCACCGCGAGGCAGCGCTACACAACAACCTCGCCGATCTCCTGCACGCCGCTGGTCGGCAAGAA
>DASQXU010000192.1:0-2065 GCA_035639555.1 Thermoleophilaceae bacterium | reverse complement strand
TCTTCGGCGGCCTCGAGTTGCCGGTACGCCTGGGCGACGGCGAAGCGCCGGGTCGCCCGGTCCACGGCTAGCACGGTCCATCCCTTGCCGTCCTCGTCGCTGAGGTGCACGAGCAGCGTCGCGCGATTGTGCTCGACGCGCAGCCGGTGCGAGGGGTTGCCCTGCTCGGAGAGGACGCGCGGCCTCGCTTCGGCGGGGTCGGCGGCAAAAGACGTCCAGCGCGAGCGGGGAGGCCGCGGCGGCCTGGGGGAGGCGGGCTTGTCAACGACGAAGAGCTCGACCCGATAGCCGTCCGGATCGGCGGCCTGGACGCGAACGAACGCGCCATCGTCCTGCCAGTCGGTCTCCGTCACGCCGGCCCTCCGCAGCCGCTCACGGGCGCTTCGAACCTCGTCGGCGTCCTCGAGCTCGAAGCCGAAGTGGTTGGTGGGCGGCAGCGGCGCCGGCACGGGCCCCTCGGTCAACGCCAGAAGCGAACCGTCCGCCGATCTGAGGATCAAGAGGTGCTCGTCGTCGTGGACCCGTTCGGTGAGCCCGAAGTGCTGGCCGTAGAAGGTCGCCGATCGCTCGCGACTGCTGACCGTGAGTGCGACGTGGTTGAGCGGCACCCGCTCAGCATCGCAGCACCCGGTCGGGCGAGCGCCGAGCTCAGCCGCTCGGCTCGCGGCGCGGGTCGAAGTCGGCAAGCCGGTCGAGCATCAGGCTGTCCGCCTCCCGCGCGCTCGACCGGTAGCCGCTGACGGCCGATACGAAGTGGCGCCGGTCGAGCGTGTAGAGCACGAGCGCGGTGCTGGCGCGCACGGTGGTCGTGCGCGGCCTGCCGTGCAGCAGCGCGATCTCGCCGAAGCCCTCGCCCGGACCCAGCGTCCGGATCATGCGGCCGTCGCCGATCACGTCCGCTTCACCGTCCTGGATCACGTAGAAGCGATCGCCGTGGTCGCCCTGACGGAAGACCTCCTCACCGGGGGCGAACCGCGCCTGCCCGACGTGCGCGGCAAGGCTGTCGATGGCCGGCATCGGCAGGGGACGGAAGATGCCGACCTTGTGCAGCACGCCGATCTCCGCGTCTCGGTGGGTGATCGAAGCGTCGATCGCGCCCAGGCGTCGCCAGGCGAGCGCCACGAGCGCGGGGGCTATTAGCCCGAGCACCACCAGGGCTCCGCGGATGCCTAGGAGGTCGATCACAGGGGGGGTGACGAGCGAGCCGAGCGCCACGCTGAGCGCGATAAGGCTCTCGAGCGCGCCGAACACGCGCGCGTGCAGCTCCTCCGGAGCGAGCCGGGGTACGAGCGTGAACAGGCCGATGTCCACGAGCGCGTTGCCGACCCCGATCGCGCACATCATCGCCAGCACGACCGGCTCCTGGGGGAGGGCGCCGCTCAGGGTGAGCGGCAGGCCCCAGAGAGCCACGCCAATCCCCTCGACCGCGGCGAGCCGCCGCCCGTTGACCAGCGCGGAGGCGCCGAGCGAGCCGGCCACGGCGCCCGCGCCCACGGCCGCGGTCAGCACGCCCACCCCCGGAGCGCCCATCCCGAGCAGCTGGATGGCCACCACGACCAGGAAGACGTTGAGGAATCCCCGCGTCAGGGTCTGGGCCAGCGCGAGCCCGATCAACAGGCCAGCGTCGCGGTGGCGTCCGAGGGCGCGAAAGCCATCGAGCGTCTCGTGCACGATCCGGCGCACTGGCTGCGGCGAGCCGCGCGGGGGCGCCTCGTACGACAGCCCCAGGAGCAGTACGCCGGACAGGAGCGACAACCCCGTGGTAACCGCGAACACGGCGGCCGGGCTCCCGACGGCGAGAAGCAGCGCGGCCGCGAGCGGGCCGACCAGAGTGCTGACGGAATCCAGGAAGCCGCGTACCACGTTGGCGCTCGTCAGCTCCAGCGGGGTCGTGCAAAGCGCCGGGAGCAAGGCCGAGTGGGCCGGGCGAAAGACCGTGAACGCGCCGGTGGCGATCACCGCGAGCGCATACACGGCGACGTCTGGGCCACCGAGAGCGAGCACGACCGCCGCCACCGCGGTCGCCGCCATGCTCGCGAGGTAGACGACGACCGCGGCGCGCACC
>DASQXU010000191.1:0-3492 GCA_035639555.1 Thermoleophilaceae bacterium | reverse complement strand
GATCAGCCGCGCGTACGGGATGTGCACGCTGCCGATCACCAGGCTCCCCGACACCGGCGACGGGATGGCGCGGAAGTCGGCGGTGTAGAGCAGGATCAACCCGTTCACGATCAGCAGGTCGAGCCCGAACGTGAGCAGGAGGGTCATCCAGATCGGCGCGTTCACCACCAGGTTGATCAGGCCCCGCTGCACCACGTAGCCGGCGCAGAACAGGGCGGCCGCGGCCACCAGCGCGCCGAGGTAGGGGTCGAGCCCCATCGCCGAGTTGAGCTTCCAGGCGATGTACGCGCCCACGATCACGAGCGCGCCGTGGGCCAGGTTCACGATGTTCATGACCCCCCACACAAGCGAGAACCCGATGGCGACCAGGGCCAGCAGGCCCCCCTGCAGCACGCCGTAGATCGTCGCCTGTAGGAAGTCGCTCACGGTGCGCTCCGGTGTCCGACCGGCGCTCCTAGCCTCCCGTCCCCGGCCACTGCAGGTTCCCCTGGCGCTGTGACGCCGGGTAGATCGTCACCACGTTGCCCTTCTGCACCTGGATGGCCGCCATCGGCTTGGTCGTGTTCTGGCCGTTCGACTGGAACTTGATCGGGCCGAAGAACGACGAGGTGTCGAGCGCGGCGAGGGCGTCTCGGACCTTCTTCGGATCGGCCGAGTTCGCCTTCTCGACGGCTAGGACGAGGGCCAGGCAGGCCGCCGCCGCCTCGGCGCTGTGGTACTCGGCCGGGACGCCGAACCGCTTCTCGAACCCGGCGGCGTAGTCCTTGGCCGTCCCGAAGATCGGGTCCCTGCCCTGGAACTGCGGCGTCCACTGGGTCGACCCCACCACGCCATTCGCGCTGGCTCCGAGCGCCTTGCGGAAGTCGGGCGTCGGTGGCGCCACGGTCTCGCCGAACCCCATCGGCTTGACCCCGAGCTCCTTGGCCTGCTTGACGATCGCGATCCCCTCCTCGATGTGCACCGACCCGAGCACCAGGTCGGGCTTCTTGGAGCGGATCTTGGTGAGCGCGCTCGAGACGTCGGTGGTGTGCTCCGGGAAGGACTCCTGGGCCACGACCTTGAGCCCTTGCCTCTTGGCCTCGGTCACGCCGCCCTTGGCGGCGGTCTGGGAGAAGCCGTCGTCGGCCGAGAGCATGGCCACCGTCTTCGGCTTCGGCTTGGCCTGGGCCATGATCGACTTGATGATCACCGCCACGTAGTCGGTGGCCGGCGAGAGCACCGCGAAGGTGTTCTTGTAGCCCTTCTGGAAGATGGTGTTGTCGGCGCCCGAGCTGTCGGCCATCACCTGCCCGTTCTTCTCGACCGCCGCGGCGGCCGCGGCCGTCGACGGCGAGCCGTACGGGCCCAGGATCAGCTTGAGCCCGCTGTCGTTGAACTGGTCGATCTGGGTGGAGGCGGTGTCGGGCTCGGACTTGTCGTCCTTGTAGGTGATCGCCAGCTTGAGCTTCTTGCCCCCGACCGAGACGCCGCCGCGGGCGTTCACCTTGTCCTGGCAGAACTGGTAGCCCTGCCTCGTGAGCCCGCCCTCCTTGGCCAGCGAGCCGGTCAGGTCGAGCGCCGCCGCGACCTGGAGCTTGTTCCCGCTGACCGTCTTGTTGCTACTCCCGCCGGACTTTCCGCAGCCCGCGATCGCGGCTGCGGCTAGCAGCAGAGTCATGACGCCCAGAGCCGCGATCCGGGCGGTTGGCCGATCCCTCACTTTTCGCCACCTCCCCGATTCGATGCACACACGTCCTACCCCGGATCGCGCGTCCCCATGCCCCGGGCTCGGGCGACGTTCGCTGGGTGACCGGAGACGGCGCCTACCGGGGCGCCAGCCGGTAGAGGCGGCCTGAGGACGACCCGACGTAGAGCCGTCCCCGCGCGTCCTCGCCGAAGGTGGTCACGCCGTGCAGGCGCAGGCCGAGGGCGACGGGGTGGGAGCGGCCGCGCCGCAGCCTCGCCACCTCGAGCTCGCTGTGGCAGAGGTCCCCGTAGACGTAGCGGCCGCGGAGGCGGAGCAGGGCCGGGTCGCGCACCACGAAGCCGCCGACGATCGCGCAGAAGCCGCTCGTGTGACTGCGCTCGATGACCGGGGGCACGTGGTGGGGCGCCCGGCCCGCCCGGAAGCGGTGGCGCCCCTCGAACACGCTCCACCCGAAGTTGTAGCCGCCGCGCGGCGGGCGCCCGGACTGACTGGTCGGCACGTAGTCGATCTCCTCGAAGCGGTCCTGGCCCACGTCCCCGAGCACGAGGCTCCCTTTGGGGGTGAACGAGAAGCGCCACGGGTTTCGGAGGCCGTACGCCCAGATCTCCTTGCGCGCGCCGCGGCGATGCACTAACGGATTGCTCGCCGGGACGAGATAGCGGCGGCCGTGGCGGGGGTCGATGCGGAGGATCTTCCCGAGCAGGGTGCGGAGGCTCTGTCCCCGGCCGAGGGGGTCGCCCTCCGGGCCGCCGTCCCCGAGGCCGAGGTAGAGCATCCCGTCGGGGCCGAAGACCATCCCGCCGCCGTTGTGGCGGACGTCGGGGTGGCGCTGGCGGAGGACCAGGCGCCGGGTCGAGGGCAGCGCCAGCTCCGGGCTCGCCGGGGAGCGCCGGTACTCCTCGACCCGGATGTCGCCGCGGCGGTCGGTGAAGTAGACGTAGAAGAGGCCGCTGGTCGCGTAGTCGGGGGCGAACGCCATCGAGAGCAGCCCGCGCTCGTCGCAGCAGCTGACCCGGCGGCGAAGGTCAAGGAACGGCGTGCCGAGCTTCCGGCCGTCGCGCAAGATGCGGATCGTGCCCCGTTGCTCCACGGCGAAGACGCGGTGCGTGTCGCCGGGCGGCGCGGTCACGTCGGTCAGCGCGTGGAAGCGGCCCACCCCGGCGAGCCGTACGCCGAAGCTCCGGGTCTCGCCGGCGGGCGCGGCCAGGGCCGGCGCCGCTAGGCCGGCGAGCGCGAGGGCGAGGGCGAGTCCGGGCAGGCGGGGCACGGCTGCGGGATCTTGGCAAGCCGGCTTGCCCGTTGCTGGTTGCTGGAGGCCAAGCCTCGGAGGCGGCCGCACCGACAAGCGAAGCGGGGCGCCCCAAGGCGCCCCGCTCTGGACGACCGTCTTCGTCCGCCCTACTTCTTCGGGCCGCCGAAGCAGGCGATGTCGTACTGGGAGACGGCGTGCGAGCTGCCGTGGGCCGCCGAGGGCGTGCCTTCCGAGCCGGCGTAGTGCGTCTCGGCATTGGCAAAGCCGCCGGTCGAGAAGCCGGGCGGCGGATTTGCTCCCGGGGCCTCGCACGACGCGTTCGGCTGACCGGCCAGGGCGCTCGGGGCGCCCACCGCGGCGGCCAGCGTCACGAGGACGACAACAACCCTACGCGTCTCGACCTCCTGTCCGGGAGAGAGGGTCACCCCGCTAGACACCCCGAGGCGCCGGAACCTTCCCCGGAGGGGGAAGTCGCTACCGGGTGCCGCCGACGATGACCCGGAACACCGGGTGGTTCGGGGCGATTCGCCCGAGCTCGTCGTCGCTGGCGTCG
>DASQXU010000190.1:0-17768 GCA_035639555.1 Thermoleophilaceae bacterium | reverse complement strand
TGGCTCCAGGCCGGGCTCCCGATCGAGACCCCCGCCACCACCGTCGACCGCCAGTGCGGCTCGGCTCAGCAGGCGATCAACTTCGCCGCGGCGCTCGTCGCGTCGGGCGTGCACGACGTCGTGATCGGCTCGGGGGTCGAGCACATGGGCCACGTCCCGATGGGCATCGGGTTCAAGTGGGTCGACGACGTGGGCTCGCCCTGGCCGGAGGAGCTCATGCAGCGCTACAACCTCGTCCCCCAGGGGATCTCGGCCGAGATGATCGCCGACAAGTGGGAGATCCCCCGCTCCGAGCTCGACGAAATCGGCCTCCGTTCGCACCAGCTCGCCGCCCGCGCGACCGAGGAGGGGCGGTTCGAGCGCGAGATCGTGCCGTTCGCCGTCAACGGCGACACCTACGTGACCGACCAGGGCATCCGTCCAGACACGAGCCTCGAGAAGCTGGCCGAGCTGCCGCCCGCCTTCAAGGAGGACGGCAGGATCACCGCGGGTAACTCGTCCCAGATCTCCGATGGCGCGGCGGCCGTGCTGCTCACCTCGAGGGAGAAGGCGGACGCCTTGGGGCTCAAGCCGCGGGCGCGGATCATCGACCAGACGACCGTGGGGGTCGACCCGGTGATCATGCTGACCGGGCCCATCCCGGCGACCAAGAGGCTGCTCGAGCGGAGCGGGATGGAGATGGACGACATCGACCTGGTCGAGATCAACGAGGCCTTCGCCTCGGTGGTCGCCGCGTGGCGGCGCGAGCTCGAGCCCGACATGGAGCGGGTCAACGTCAACGGCGGCGCCATTGCGCTCGGGCACCCGCTCGGCTCGACCGGCGCCCGGCTGCTCACCACGCTGCTGCACGAGCTCGAGCGCTCGGACAAGGAGGTCGGGCTCGTGACCATGTGCTGCGGCGGCGGTCTCGGCACCGGCACGCTGATCCAGAGGGTCTAGGTGCTCCCGGCCTGGACCACGGTCGCCGCGGCGCCGGAGCGGTAGGGCTCCGGGGCTCGCAGTGGACCTAACCCTCTCCCCGAGCGAGCAGGCCTTCCGCGACGAGCTACGCGCCTGGCTCGCCGCCAACCATCCGGGCGAGCAACCGAAGGGCGATGACGAGGCCTTCGAGTTCCGGCGCGCCTGGCAGCGGAAGCTGTACGAGGCGGGCTACGCCGGCCTGTCCTGGCCGCAGGAGTACGGCGGGCGGGGCGCCACGGTCATCGAGCAGGCGATCTTCGGCGAGGAGATGACCCGCGCCCGCGCCCCGGCGCCGGTCAACGTCCTGGGTCTCGTCATGGGCGGCCCGGTGCTGATCGCCCACGGGACCGAAGAGCAGAAGGCGCGCTACCTCGAGCCGATCCTCTCAGCCGAGGAGATCTGGTGCCAGGGCTTCTCCGAGCCCGACTCGGGCTCCGACCTCGCGTCGCTAAAGACGCGTGCGGTCAAGTCGAACGGCGAGTGGATCATCACCGGCCAGAAGGTCTGGACGACGTACGCCCAGCACGCCAAGTGGTGCATGCTCGTGGCGCGCACTGACCCCGACGCCCCTAAGCACCAGGGCCTCACCTACTTCCTGCTCGACATGGAGCAGGACGGGGTCCAGGTCCGCCCGCTGCGCCAGATCACCGGCGAGGCCGAGTTCAACGAGCTGTTCTTCGAGGAGGCGAGGGTCGCCGACGAGAACGTGATCGGTGGGGTCGGCAACGGCTGGACGGTGGCGATCACGACGCTCATGCACGAGCGCGCGGGGCTCGGCGCCAGCTCGGCGGCGTCCGTCCGGATCGCCCTCGGCCAGCTCCTGGAGCTGGTCCGCGAGCGCGGGCTGGCCGACGATCCGCTCGTGCGCCAGCGCATCGGTCAGCTCCAGATCGAGGCCGAGGCCCTGCGGCTCAACGCGTGGCGCGGGCTGACCCACGTGATGAAGCACGGCGCCCCGGGCCCGGAGGGGTCGCTCCCGAAGTGGCAGTGGGCCGAGGTCAATCAGTCGCTCACCGAGCTCGCCCTCGAGGTCGAGGGAGACGAGGGCCCGCTCGACGGGGGCGACGAGTGGACCTACCGCTTCCTGCGCGCGCGGGCCAACTCGATCGAGGGCGGAACGACCGAGATCCTCAAGAACATCATCGCCGAGCGGGTGCTCGGGCTGCCGAGGCTGCGATGAACTTCGACTTCTCCGACGATCAGCAGGCGATCAAGCGGACGGCGCGCGAGTTCCTCGCGAGTCGCTTCTCGCCGGAGAACGTGCGTGCCCTGGCCGAGGGCGGCCGCTATGACGCCGACGCCTGGCGCGAGATGTCAGAGCTCGGCTGGCCCGGGATCTTCATCCCCGAGGAGTACGGCGGCCAGGGCCTCGGCACCGTCGAGCTCGTGATCTTGGTGGAGGAGCTCGGCTATGCCCTGGCTCCGACGCCGTTCCTCTCAAACGCCGCGGCCGGACTGGTGCTGGCCCACGCCGGCTCGGAGGAGCAGCGCGAGCGCTGGCTTCCAGGCATCGCCGCCGGCGAGGCGCGCGGCACCGTCGGCCAGCTCCGGGACGGCGAGGCGAAGCTCGTGCCCGACGCCGACTCGGCCGCGGTGATCGTCCTGCTCGACGAGAACGGCGAGGGCAGCGTGGTCGAGGCGCCGGAGGCCGAGGTGGAGCCCGTCGAGACGATCGACCTCACCCGTCGCTTCGCCCGGGTTCGGGCCGACGGCGGCGAGTCGCTGACCGCTGAGGCGGGGCCGGGGCGCGATCGGATCGCGACCGCGGTCGCCGCCGAGGCCGTGGGCGTCGCCCAGCGGGCGCTCGAGATGGCCGTCGAGTACGCGCGCGAGCGCCACCAGTTCGGGCGACCGATCGGCGCGTACCAGGCCGTCTCCCACCGCTGCGCCCAGATGCTGCTGGAGACCGAGAGCGCTCGCTCCACCGCCTACTACGCGGCCTGGGCGGCCGATTCCGAGCCCCCGACGCTCCCCGTCGCCGCCTCGATGGCCAAGGCCTACGCGTCGGATGCCGGCTGGCGGGTCACCGCGTCGGCGCTTCAGGTGCTCGGCGGGATCGGCTTTACCTGGGAGCACGACCTCCACTTCCTCTTGAAGCGCGCCCGGACCGACGCCCAGCTCTACGGCTCGGCCCGCGAGCACCGCGACCGGGTCGCGGAGCTGTCCGGGCTCCCGCGCGAGGCGGCGCGGGTCTAGGCTCGAGTCGACTCGCGCTTGGCGCGCGCGGCCCGGCGGGCGCTCGGCATGAGCGCGGCGAACGGCGCCAGCAGCGGGTGGTGGTGCTCGGGCTTCGGGGCGGGCTCGGTCTTGAGCTCCCGGGGCTCGGGCTGCGCCACGACGTGGCGCACCGGGACCCCGGTCATCTTCTCGATCCTTCGCGGCAGGTCGATCGCGAGCCACCTCGACGTCCCGGTCGGCAGCGTCGAGACGATGACCTCGTCGAACCGGGCGGGGTCCCATACGTCGCTGACCGCGATCGTCGGGTCGGGATCGCCGATCATGCCATCGACGTCGAGGTCCTCGTCGCGCATCCGCTCGAGCGCCGTCTGCAGCTTCTCGCGCGCCGCCCGGCGACCCTCCGAGCCGCCCCCGGTCGCTGGCACGAGGAGGGTGAAGCCGCAGGCGCCGTCGCCGGCCCGATCCTTGAGCGCCTGTATCAGCTCGGGGGAGCGCCCCGTGACGTTGGCCACCACCAGCACGTTGTACCGCCAGGCCATCGGACCTCCTCTGGTTGTCTGTCCACCAGAGTAGTCCCCGGCGGAGCGCGACGCCGAACCGCTCTGGTCAGCTCGCCGACCGGCCAGACGCGGATGATCCTGGTCGCGGCGCTCGGCGCTCAGCCGGCGCCGCCCGGCGTGTGCGGCTCGGCCTCGGGTGGGAAGCTGGGCATGCCGTGCTCGCCCTCGACGATCGGCCCGCGCCGCTCCGAGCCGTGGGCGAGCCGCTCGAGCCGTGCGATCTCGCGCTCTCCCTCCACGCGGGCGGGATGGCTGGGCGGCAGGCCGGCGATCAGGCCGTAGATGCGGTTGCGGAGGTGGAGCGCGAAGTGAGGGGTCGAGGCGCCCATGAGCTGCCGCACGTCCTCGACGGTGGGCTCGCGCCCCAGCCGGCTCGGCTGCTCGTACTCGCTCACGAGCGGAAAGCTACAGGGGCCGACTCACGGCGCGCTGGCCTGGACCGGGATGAGCTCGGCGAGCTGGTCGAGCCTGGCCTGGACGCCGACCGAGACCGTCTTGTCGTCGCCGAGGATCCAGATGCGGTTGTAGACGGCCTGGCTCGGCTGCCCCCGGTAGCCGGGCTCCACGCTCAGGAAGAAGTCCTGGAGCGGCCTGGGGAGGGCGTCGGCGCTATCGGTCAGCAGCAGCGGCGCGAACACGCCCCTGGTGGCAAGGGACGCCGCCCCGGCGGCGTCCTGCGGGCGCGACGTGCTGGCGACGGTGAAGTTGTACCCGGGCACCGTGATGCCCCATCCGAAGCCGCCCCGCTGGAAGCGCGTGAACGCGACCGCGTTGCTGACCGGGTCGGCGCCGGCCACCCGGACCACCTTCCCGAGCGAGCCGAGCTGGCGGACGACCTGCGGGCCGATCACCGAGGGCGGACCGAGCACGTAGATCGCCGGCCGCGAGTGCTGGGCGATCGCCCGCCGGGTGGCCGCCGGCAGCGAGCTCCGCTTGGCGAGAAGGACCGGGTCGCCCGAACGCGCCGCCCACGCCGCCGCGGGCATCGCATATGCCGCCTTCTCGCCCGAGGCCACGACCACGTGCGGCGAGGGCCGCCCCCGCGCGGCCGTGAAGAAGCGGTCGATCACCGCCGCTCGCTCGTAGGGGTCCTTCCCCGCGATGACGCCGGTGCGCATGCCGCCGGGCTTCGCCACTTCGCTCCCGATCCGGATGACCTGGGCGCCGGCCGCGAGTGGGGCTCCCGCGGGCCGGAGCCGGGCGAGGGTGTCCTTGGTCACGGCGGGGAGACTGTCGCCGTCGCTCAGCAGGAGCGGGGCCCCGATCGGAGCGGCGGCCAGCACGGAGGCCGCGACCGCTCCCTGCCAGTCGCCCTTGTCCACGAGCGCTACCACCTTCGGGCGGGTCGAGGCATCGACTCCCGGGAAAGCCGCGTTGGCGACCCCGGCCGTGTCCGCGGCGGCATCGCCGCCGCCCACCCGCACGGTGTTCCTGGTGGCCAGGGCCGGGAAGCCGAGCTCCGAGGCGGCGTTCTTGTCGGTGGCCTTGGCCCCGACGTGGGGTGGGCTCGAGGGCTGGTCCCCGATGCTGCAGCCGGCCAGCAGGAGCGCCCCGGCCGCGAGGAGGGCCAAGCTCTTGATGCCGATGGACACGGCCGGCGGACGATAGCTACCGCCAGGCGGCCGAAGTGTCGATGGCGGCGCGGGGGCGCCGTCCCCCGCCTGCGCGCCGCTCGCGCGGCACCACATGGGGGTATCCTCTCTATAGATTGACTGGTCAGTCAAAGAGCTCGGCGGCGCCGGACGCGGTCGAGCGGCGCCCCGCGCGGAGGCCTCTCTAGTGGATTTCAGGCTCACCGACGAGCAGCTCGAGTTCCAGGGCTACTGCCGCCGATTCTCCCGCGAGGTCATCCGGCCGCTCGCCCCCAGGTACGACCGAACCGAGGAGGTCCCCTGGGACGCGATCAAGGCCGCGCGGGAGTGGGGGCTTCATGGGGTGGACCAGCTCCAGCGCGCGGCCGAGGACCCGAGTGGCCTGCTACCGGTGATCTACGCCGAGCAGCTGCACTGGGGCTGCGCGGGCATCGCGCTAGCGATCTCCGGGTCCTCGCTAGCCGCGGCGGGAATCGCATCCGCGGGCACCCCGGAGCAGATCGGCCGCTGGGTGCCCGAGTGCTTCGGCACCGGCGACCAGGTCAAGCTGGGCGCCTACGCGGTGACCGAGGCCGGGGCGGGCTCCGATGTCAAGTCGCTCCGGACCACCGCGGTCCTCGACGGCGACGAGTGGGTCCTGAACGGCACCAAGGTCTTCATCACGAACGGCGGGATCGCCGACGTCACGGTGGTCGTCGCCACGGTCGACCGCGAGCTCGGGCACCGCGGCCAGGCCTCGTTCGTCGTCCCGAAGGGTACGCCCGGCCTCTCACAGGGCAAGAAGGAGTCGAAGCTCGGGATTCGCGCCTCCCACACGGCCGAGGTCGTCCTCGAGGACTGCCGGCTTCCGATGGAGTACCTGCTCGGCGGCCACGAGAAGCTCCAGCGAAAGATCGAGCGCGCCCGCTCCGGGGGCTCGACCGGTCGATCCTCCGGGGCGCTCGCGACCTTCGAACTCACGCGCCCGCTGGTCGGCGCCTCGGCGCTCGGGATAGCGCAGGCCGCGTACGAGTGGACCCTCGACTACCTCGAGGGTCGTGAGGAGGACGGGGTCCCGCTTCTCGACCAGCAGCGGGTGCAGCAGGTCCTCGCCGACGTGGCCACCGAGATAGAGGCCGCCCGGCTGCTCGTCTGGCGGGCGGCGTGGATGGGGCGAAACGGCGTGCCGATGACCGGCGGCCAGGGGTCGATGTCGAAGCTGAAGGGCGGCGACGTGGCGATGTGGGCGACCACCACGCTCATGGACCTCGTCGGCCCCTACGCCCAGACCACCGACTGCCCGCTCGAGAAGTGGTACCGGGACGCCAAGATCTACCAGCTGTTCGAGGGCACGGCCCAGATCCAGCGGCTCGTCATCTCGCGCCTGCAGCGCCAGGAGTACCGGCGCCGGCTGCTTCAAGCGGCCGAGGTGCTCGAGCAGGCTCCCGGCGCCGCGCCCGGCGAGCAGGACGCCGCCTCGGCCCCGGCCTAGCAACCGCAATCGACGCAGGCGGCGATCGCCACAATGGGTCGTGGTGTCGTTCGCCTTCGATCCCGGCGTCGTAGCGGCGATCGCGGTCGCCGAGGCGCTCTACCTCCGGGCGATACGGGTGCTGCGCCGCCGCGGGTACGAGGTCCCGGTCGGTCAGCAGGCGGCCTGGCATGTGGGAATCGGGCTCGTGGTCACCGGGCTGATCTCGCCGGTCGACACGCTCTCCGAGGAGCTGGTCAGCGCCCACATGCTTCAGCACCTGCTGATCGCGGACTTCGCGGCGCCGTTCCTGCTCGCGGGGCTCCGCACGCCGGTGCTGGTGTTCTTCCTCCCCCGGCCCGTGCTGGTGCCGCTGGCCCGCCGGCACGGGCTGAGGCGCCTCTTTCGGCTGGCCCGAAACCCGCTCGTGGCCATCCCGCTGTGGATGGTGATCCTCTACGGCTGGCACCTGGCGCCGCCGTTCGACGCGGCCGTGCGCCACGGCTGGGTGCACGCCCTTCAGCACGCGTCGTTCGTGATCGGCAGCCTGCTGGTCTGGTGGGCGGCGATCGACCCCAAGCGGGGGCGGCCGCCGGGCGAGCTCTGGAAGGCCGGCTACGTGCTCGGGAGTCGGATCCCCGGGATGTTCCTCGGGGTGGCGTTCATCGTCATGCGCAGCCCGGCCTACATCGCGGCCTACGGCGAGAGCGCCCGCCACTACGCCCTATCGCCGCTGGCCGACCAGCAGATCGGCGGAGGCCTGATGCTCAGCCTCGACACGATCGTGATGCTCGCCGGCTTCGCCTACTTCTTCTACCGCGCGGCCGCGGAGCACGACCGGGCCGAGCGGGCCGCCGCCGCGACCGGCTGAGCGGCGGCTAGTCTTCGCAGCCTCAGGCGAACGCGAACCAGGAGGAGGATCGGCATGCCGGGTCTAGCCGGTCGGATGTCGACGGTCATCAAGTCGAAGATCTCGAAGCTGCTCGATCGGGCCGAGGACCCGGGTGAGACGCTCGACTACGGCTACCAGAAGCAGCTCGAGCTGCTGCAGAACGTAAAGAAGGGGATCGCCGACGTGGTGACCTCGAAGAAGCGGCTGCAGATGCAGTCGGAGAAGCTGCAGCAGCAGGTGGTCAAGCTCGACACCCAGGCCCGCCAGGCCCTGGCCCAGGGCCGGGAGGACCTCGCGCGCGCCGCCCTCGAGCGCAAGACCGTGGCCCAGACGGAGCTCCAGTCGCTGGATCAGCAGATCACGGAGCTCGAGGGCCAGCAGCAGCAGCTCACCGACAACGAGCAGAAGCTGCGCACGAAGATCGATGCCTTCCGGACCAAGAAGGAGGTCATCAAGGCCCAGTACTCGGCGGCCGAGGCGCAGGTGAAGATCTCCGACGCCGCGCACGGGGTGGGCGAGCAGATGGCCGATCTCGGTCTCGCTATCCAGCGCGCCCAGGACAAGACCGAGGAGATGCAGGCCCGGGCGTCCGCGGTCGAGGAGCTCGAGCAGGCCGGCACCTTCGACGACATCACTCAGCTCGGCCCGCCGCAGGACGACATCGACCGCCAGCTCTCGCAGCTCTCGGCCGGCCAGCAGGTCGACGACGAGCTCGCGAAGATGAAGGCCGAGCTGGGCCCCGGCGGCGAGGCGCCGGCCCTCGAGCAGGGCGGTAAGGGCCCCGGGGCATGATCGTGCGGATCTCCGGCGAGGGCCAGTTCCGCGTCGGAGACGACCACGCGCCCCGTCTCAACGAGCTCGACAACCGGGCGGTGAACGCGGTCGAGGACGGCGACGAGACGGGCTTCCGCGAGCTCTGGACCCAGATGCTCGAGCTCGTCGAGGCCGGCGGCGAACGGTTGCCCGACGACGAGCTCGTGGAGTCCGACGTGATCCTCCCGCCCCGGGACATCTCGTTCGAGGAGGCCAAGACCGAGTTCAGCGGGGAGGGCCTGATCCCGGACTGAGGCGGGTGCCACCCGTGCCCGGCGCGCGAACGGGCGACAACGCGGCGGGCCCGCGGGGGAAGCAGGCCCACCACGCTGCGCCCCTTCCGGAGGGCCCGAGAAGTCTCTAGGGCGCGCCCGGGCGGCGAGGCGACGCGGCAGAGCGCAAGCAGTGAAGCGCCGCGCCCTCGTGGGCAGTCAGGTTGGCCGTCTCGACTCGACCTTCGAGATCGCCGAACGGCCCTATGGCTCCCAACAGCCCCGTGACGGCGTCCCGGTGGCTGCCCGCAGCCAGCGCTGCGTGGGCTCCGCCCATCGGCGGCACCCCCTCTTTCTTGATCCTGTCGCCGCCGTCAGACAGCAGCGCCAGTATCGATCGACGAAGCCAGTATTGCACCCCCGCGACGCCGGGCACAAGGGCGGCGCTCAGCGGTGCCGTCCTCACGTCACGCGAACATGCGTTCGTGCCAGCTGAGCCCACGATCCTCCACGCTGACCTCGATGCCTTCTTCGCATCGGTCGAGCAGCGGGACGATCGCCGCCTGCGCGGTCGCCCGGTCATCGTCGGTTCGGGAGTCGTGCTCGCGGCCAGCTACGAGGCCCGGGCCCGCGGGGTGCGGACGGCGATGGGCGGTGCGCGCGCGAGGCGGCTGTGCCCGGAAGCGATCGTGGTCAAGCCGCGGATGTCGGCCTACGCCGAGGCCAGCAAGGCGGTCTTCGAGGTGTTCGAGGAGACGACGCCGCTCGTCGAAGGGCTCTCGATCGACGAGGCGTTCCTCGACGTGCGCGGCCTGGAGCTCATCGCGGGCAAGCCGCCGGAGATCGCCCGGCGTCTCCGGCGCGAGGTGCGCGAGCGCGTGGGCCTGCCGATCACGGTCGGGGTGGCCGGGACCAAGCACCTGGCCAAGGTGGCGAGCGCCGTGGCCAAGCCCGACGGCCTGCTCGTGGTGCCGCCCGGCGCTGAGCTCCGATTCCTCCACCGCCTCCCGGTCGAGCGGCTGTGGGGCGTAGGCCCGGTCACGGCAAGCAAGCTCCGCGCCTGCGGGATCACCACCGTCGGTCAGGTCGCCCGGCTCGGCGAGACGATGCTGGTGTCGATCCTCGGCCCAGCCGCCGGCCGTCACCTCCACGCGCTCGCTCACAACCGCGATCCCCGCCAGGTGCGGGCCCGCGGCCGGCGGCGATCGATGGGGGCGCAGTGTGCGCTCGGCCGGCGGTCGCCGAGCTCGCCGGAGGAGCTCGACACGATCGTCGTGGCCCTCGTCGACCGCCTGGCCCGCCGGCTGCGCGCGGCCCGGCGGGTCTGCCGCACGGTGGTGCTCCGCCTGCGGTTCGATGACTTCTCCCGCGCCACCCGCTCGCACACGCTCGGCGAGGCGACCGCCCAGACGCGGATGATCCTGGCCACGGCGCGCGGCCTGCTGGCGGCGTCGATGCCGACGATCGAACGCCAGGGGCTCACGCTCGTGGGAGTCGCGCTCTCGAACCTCGAGGACGACGCCGCCATCCAGCTTGCGCTCCCGTTTGACCGTCGGCGGGCCGACGCCCTCGACGCCACGCTTGACGTCGTCCGCGAGCGGTTCGGTGCGACTGCGATCAGTCGAGCAGTGCACCTCGACCGCGACCTCGGGGTGTCGATGCCGCTGCTGCCGGACTGATGCGGGCGTCCCGACGCGAAGTCGGCGGCCCGAAGCCTCTATGCCCACTCCGGCGCGCCGACGGCTGTCGAGCCGCACCGAGCCCGACCAAGGGCGCTACGTGGGCGCCGCCGCCCGGGAAGGACGGTCGGGATCTCGACCGCGAGCCTCGTAGAGATCGCTCACCGGAGATCCCTACAGAGGGATCTCCCAGAGGGGGAACCAGCGCGAGACGTCCTCCTCGAACGGCAGCTCCGGCCCGACCTGGGCCTTGAGTCGCAGCTCGCGCTCGGTGTCGCGGGCCTTGTCGCCCGGCGCGGGGACGAACGGATAGAAGGCGCCGCGCTTGAAGTTGTAGATGAAGTAGAGCGGCCGGCCGTTCTCCTCGAACGCGAAGACGCAGCACAGCAGGCGGTCGCCGTAGCCGCCGCCCTGCAGCTCGCTGGAGACCGTGTTGAGCGCCACGAGCAGGTCGTCGAACTCGGAGTCCCGCAGCACGAGCCAGCGGAAGCCGTACTCGTCGTCGGCGGTGGTGATCTGAGTGCCCGTCTCCTTGGCCGAGGCCCGGAGTAGCTCGTCGGTCTCCTTGACGATCGACTGGAAGTCGGCCGTCTGGAGGGGCTGGAAGACGATGCCGGCAACATTGCGGTGCTTCAGCCCGAGGCCGGCCTCGAGCTGGACCTGCGCGGTGGTCATTGCGAACAGGCGGTCCTCGGCCGGCGCCTTCAGGCGGCGCCGACCGCCGAGCAGGGCGTCGAGGAAGCCCACCGGGACCGGCTAAGCCGCGACCGGGGCCGTGCCCTGGAGCTGCGCCTCGAGCTGCTGCAGCCGCTCGATCCGCTTCTCGATCGGCGGGTGGGTGGCAAACAGCGTCTGGACCGCACCCTTGACGCTGGTCGGAACGATGAAGAAGGCGTTCATACGCTCGGCCTCGCGCAGGTCCTGGGTCGGGACCATCTGCATCGCGCCCGAGATCTTCACGAGCGCCGAGGACAGCGCGCTCGGTCGGCCGGTGATCAGGGCCGAGCCGCGGTCGGCGGCGTACTCGCGGTAGCGCGAGAGGGCGAGCATCAGGAAGAACGAGAGGATGTAGACGAGGAACGAGACCGCAAGGATCACGATCACCGGGGGCCCGCCCTCCTCGTCGTCCCCGCCGAAGAAGAACGCGAACTGCGTGATCATCGACGCCACGCTGGCGAAGAAGCTGGCGATCGTCATGATCATCACGTCGCGGTTCTTGACGTGGGTGAGCTCGTGGCCGAGGACTCCCTCGAGCTCCTGCGGCTGAAGCGTCCGCATGATCCCCGTCGTGCAGCAGACGGTGGCCTTCTTCTGCGATCGCCCCATCGCGAACGCGTTCGGCACGTCGGTGTCGGCCACGGCGATCCGCGGCTTCGGCAGGTCGGCCTGGATGCACAGGCGCTCGATCATCGCGTGGAGCCCGGGAGCCTCCGAGGGTGAGACCTCCTTGGCCCCCATCGAGGCGAGCGCCAGCTTGTCCGACAGGAAGATCTGGGCCAGCGTGAGGACGACGGCGATCACCACGATCGTCGCCGCCGAGGCGCCGGCGGCGAACAGGGCGCCCACGAAGCCGACGTAGAGGGCGCCGAGCAGGAACATCGTGAGGAGCATCCGGAGCTGGAGCCCGGTGTCCCGACCGAAGCTGGTGCGTTGGCGAGCCATGACCCCAAGTCTAGAAGAGCCGCGGCTGCAGCTATAGGCGGTTGAGGCGCCCCCGCCGGAGCGCCGCCGCGAGGGCCGCCGCCCCGCACAGGGCGAGCGCCACCGACGCCCCGGCCGCCGAGCCCGCCCGGTAGGAGGCCTCGATCCCGACCACCCCGGCAACCACGGCGACCGCGGCCGCCGCGACCAGGGCGCGCCCCGGTCCCCGGGCGTTCCGGCGAACCGCCGCGGCGGGGGCCACGAGCACCGCCAGCACGAGCAGGTTGCCGAGTCCCTGCACGGCGACCGCGACCGCCGCCGCCATGAGCACGAGCACGGCCGCCCGGGCGAGCCCCGGGCTGACGCGCAGCGCGGCCGCGCCCTCGGGATCGAGCGCGGCGACCGCCAGCGGCCGGTGCAGGGCGACGAGCGCCGCTCCGCCGGCCACCGCCAGCGCGCCCGCGGCGAGCAGGTCGCCGTCGCTCACCGCGAGCGGGTCGCCGAAGAGCACGTCCTCGAGCCGCTGCGGGGTCTGAGGCGAGAGGGCGAGGACCACCCCGAGCCCGAGCAGGCCGGTGACGACCACCGCGGTGGCGGTGTCCGGAGCGGCCCGGCCCTCGCTCGCCAGGGCGGCGATCAGCACCGCCGCGAG
Organism: Thermoleophilaceae bacterium; assembly: GCA_035639555.1. Classification (GTDB taxonomy): domain Bacteria; phylum Actinomycetota; class Thermoleophilia; order Solirubrobacterales; family Thermoleophilaceae; genus DASQXU01. The sequence continues at coordinate 5,139 of DASQXU010000190.1, read as the reverse complement.
TGCGACGCCGGCGGCGGCGCCGCCGAGCAAGGGGGCGCCGAGCAGCGCGGCGGCCACCAGGCCGGGCAGCATCCCGTGCGAGAGCGACTCGGCGCCGTAGGTGAGGCGGAAGCTCGTGATCCAGAACCCGATCGGACCGCAGATCGCGCCGAGCAGGGCGACCTCGAGTAGGGCCCGCCGCCCGATCTCGGAGCGAAGCGGCTCGAGGAGCGCGTGGACCACGGCTCCCTAGTGGTCGTGGTGCTGGACGGCGACCACGCTCACGTCCTCCTCGAGCACGACGAGCTCGCTGCCGTACGTGGCCTCGAGGGTCGGGCGGCTGAGGGTGGCGCTCGGCGGGCCGAAGGCGCGCTGGCGGCGGTTCAGGCACAGCACGAGGTCGAACTCGCGCGCGCCCTGGACGTCGTGGCTCGATACGAGCAGCGTCCGACCCTCGTCCCGGAGCTCGGCGAAGACGGACGCGATCAGCCGGGCGCTCGCCGGGTCCACCCCGGCCAGCGGCTCGTCGAGCAGCAGGACGGACGCGTCCTGGACGAGCACCCGGGCGAGCAGCGCGCGCCGGCGCTGGCCGCCCGAGAGCTCCCCGAAGCGCACCCCGGCGTGGGCGCCGAGCCGCACCCGTTCGAGCGCCGCGAGGGCGGCGCGGCGCTCGGCGCGGCGCGCCGGGAGCCACCAGCGGCCGTGGGGCAGGGTGCCCATCAGCGCAACGTCCAGGGCGCTGACCGGGAAGTCGAGGCGGGTGCGATCGGTCTGGCCGAGGTAGGCGGGCCGTCCCTCGACGCGCACCCGGCCGCCGCTCGGGCGGAGCTCGCCGACGAGCACCCGAAGGAGGGTGGTCTTGCCGCCACCATTGGGGCCGAGCACGCACACGCCCTGCCCGGGCTCGACCGCGAAGCTCACCTCGGAGAGGACGGCCTCAGCGCCGTAGCCGGCGACCAGTCCTGAGACCTCGACGACGGCGCTCACCGAAGCGTCCCCCTCAGGCGCAGGGCGGCGGCGGCAGCCGCGTACACGGCGGTGCCGAGCGCCGCCACCGCCGGGCCGGGGGGAATGTCGATCCACAGGGCGAGGTACAGCCCAATGACGCCCTCTAGCCCGGCCAGGACCACGGCGCCGGCGAGCAGCTGGGGGACGCTTCGGGCGCCGAGGGCGACCGTGGCGGCCGGGACGACGAACAGCGAGGTCACGAGCAGGGCGCCGACGGCCGGGATAGCCGCGACCACGCATCCGGCGACGCACGCGAGCAGCGCCAGCTCGAGGGCACCGGTCGGACCGAGCGCGTTGCGGGCGGCGGACGGCTCGAAGGCGACCGCGGCCCACGCCCGGCCGAGCCCCATCGTGGCCGCGAACGCGAGCCCGGCCGCGGCGGCGGAGAAGACGAGGTCTCCGGCGGTCAGCCCGAGAAGCGTCCCGAACAGCAGCCGATCGACCGAGGTCCCGGAATGGAAGACGTCGCTCGCGAGCACCACCCCGGCGGCCAGCGCGGTCACGAGCAGGAGGGCGGTGGCCACGTCCCCGGGGTCGCGGCTGGCCCGCCCGGCGCGTCCGACGCCCACCGCGTAGCCGAGCGCGACCGCGAGCGCGAGCGGCTTCGCCGCGATGTGGGCGGCGTCCGCGACCACGAGCCCGGGGAAGGTGGCGGTCCCGGACGCGTGGGCGAAGAAGGCCAGCCGCCGCAGGACTACGAAACCCCCGAGCAGCCCGCCCGCCAGCGCCAGGAGCCCGAGCTCCTCGAGCGCCGTGCGCATGAACGGGAGTTGCACCAGTTCGAGTGGCGACGGCACGACGCCAGCCTAATTGAGATTCGTTCTCGATATTGCCCAGGGCGGCGCCTGAGCGCGCGGGGGCTATCGCCGGCGGCGCCGGGCGGCGTCCGCGATGAACCGCTGCGAGATGGACTGGATCTCGGCGTCGTGCTGCAGCGAGCGGTGGTGGCCGCCGGGAAGGAGCAGCAGGCGCTTCGGCTCGTGGGCGGCGGCGTACAGCTCCTCGCTCACCGTGTACGGGACCTGCTCGTCCCCGCGCGCGTGGAGCAGCAGGAGCGCGGTGTCGGGGCCGATCCCCGCCACCGCCCGGTAGAGGTCGAGGGATCGAAGCCACTTCCCGAGCGCCCGGCTGTCGGCGACGAAGTCGCGTGGTTCGCCCGAGTTCAGCCCGCGAAGCAGCAGTTGCTCACTCGCGGGGCAGATCGCGACCACCGCGGCGAGCGCCGGATCGCGGGCGGCGGCATGGATCGCGCAGAAGGCGCCCATGCTCGAGCCCCGGAGCGCCACCTGGTCCGCGTAGCGGCGGATCAGCCGGCACATGGCGAGCACGTCGTCGACTGCGCCGGGCCCCAGCGGCCCCTCGGACCGACCGTGGCCGCGGGCGTCGAAGGCCAGCGCGACCAGCCCCGAGTCGCGGCAGAGGCGAGCGAAGTCGAAGTGGCTCTCCTTGGCCGACCCCGCGCCGTGGAGGATCACCACGCCGCACTCGGGCTCGGAGTCGGGGACGAACAGCGCGTACGCGAGGCCGTCGTGGACGCCGATCTCCTCGGGCGGGGCCGGAGGGGCGTGCTTCATAATCGGCCGATTATGGACCCTGTGGCCCCGGCGACCGCGACCCTTTCGCACGTCTATCCGCTCGGCTCGCGCCTCAACGAGCGGGGACGGCTCGAGGTCGGGGGTTGCGACGTCGTCGAGCTCGCCCGGGAGACCGGGACCCCGGCCTACGTCTACGCCGAGGACGACATGCGAGCCCGCGCCCGGACATACCTTGACGCCTTCGGCGCCCGGGTCGAGCGGTTCGAGGTCGTCTACGCGAGCAAGGCGTTCCCGTGCGTCGCGGCCTACCGGTTGTTCGCCGAGGAGGGGCTCGGGTGCGACGTGGCCTCGGCCGGCGAGCTCCACCTCGCGCTGGCCGGGGGCTTCGACCCCGCGCGGATCTACATGCACGGGAACAACAAGACCGAGGCCGAGCTCACCTACGCGCTCGAGCGGGGCGTGGGCCACGTCGTGGTCGACTCCTTCGACGAGCTCGACCGCCTCGAGCGCCTCGCGGCCGGGAGCGGCCAGCGGGTCATGCTGCGGATCACCCCCGGGATCACCGCCAGCACCCACTCCTACATCCAGACCGGCCAGCTCGACTCGAAGTTCGGCTTCGGCGTCGAGGAGGTGCCGCGCGCCGCGGCCCGCTGCTCCGACGTCGGCCTCGACCTCCGCGGGCTCCACGCCCACGTCGGGTCGCAGATCTTCGACCTGGCGGTCTACGAGCGGCTCGCCGAGGTCCTCGGGGGGTTGGGTGAGTGGCCGCTCCTGAACCTGGGCGGCGGCCTCGGGATCGCCTACACCGAGGATGACGAACCGCCCTCGGTCGACGACTACGTGGACGCGCTGCTGCGCCGCGCGCCGGCAAACGCGACCGTGCTATGCGAGCCCGGGCGCTCGCTGGTCGGCAACGCGGGGGTGACGATCTACCGGGTCGGCACCGTGAAGCGGATCGCCGGGGTTCGGACCTACGTCGCGGTCGACGGCGGGATGTCCGACAACCTGCGTCCGATGCTCTACGGCGCCCGCTACGAGGCCGAGATCGCCGACCGCTTCGGGGGGCGGATGCCGTGCACGGTCGCCGGCATGCACTGCGAGTCGGGGGACATCCTGATCCGCGACGCCACGCTCGACGATCCGAAGCCGGGGGACGTGCTCGTCGTCGCCGCGACCGGCGCCTACGGCCACGCGATGGCCAACAACTACAACGCGGTCCCCCGTCCGCCGGTCGTGTTCTGCCGCGACGGCGACGCGCGGGTCGTCGTGCGGCGCGAGACCTACGAGGACCTGACCGCCCGTGACGCCTGACCGCGGCGCCCCGTCGGGCGCCACGCGGGGCGTAGCCCCTCAGGTGGCTGCGCCGCCCGGGCTGGATGAGACCGGGCCGTTCATGGTCGGGCTGCTCGGCCACGGGACCGTGGGGTCGGCGTTCCACGCGCTGCTTCGGGAGCGGGCCGATGCGATCGAGGCCGAGGTCGGCCGCCGCCCCGAGGTGTCGGGCGTCCTCACGAGAAGCAGCGGCGACTTCGACGACATCCTGGCCCGCAGCGACCTCATCGTCGAGCTGATCGGGGGGGTCGAGCCGGCGCACGAGTACCTGATGCTGGCCATGGCCGCCGGCCGGCACGTGGTCACCGCGAACAAGCAGGTGCTCTCGCAGTTCGGCGAGGAGGTGCTCGACGCCGCCCGCCGGCACCGTGTCCAGCTTCGCTTCGAGGCCGCGGTCGGCGGCGTGGTGCCGGCGATCCGCGTGATGGGCGAGACCCTGGCCGCCGCCCACATCGAGCGCGTGCACGGGATCGTGAACGGCACGACCAACTTCATCCTCACCGAGATGACGCGCACGGGCGCCACCTACGACGACGCGCTCCGCGCCGCGAAGGAGCGTGGCTACGCCGAGGCCGACCCGTCCGAGGACGTCTCGGGCCGTGACGCGGCGGCCAAGATGGCGATCCTCGCTCGGCTTGCCTTCAACGCGCCGGTGGCCCTCGAGGAGGTCCGCTACGAGGGGATCGAGCAGCTGACCCCGGACGACATCGCCTACGCGAAGGAGCTCGGCCTCTCCCTCAAGCTGGTCGGCACGGCGGAGCGGATCGACCGCGGGATCGCCGTGCACGTCCACCCGGCGTTCCTCTACGCCGGTCACCCGCTGGCGACCGTCGACGGGGCGTTCAACGCGGTGACGATCGAGTCGCCGGCGATCACCGAGATCACGCTGTCCGGCCCCGGCGCCGGCGGGCCGCAGACCGCCTCGGCCGTGCTCGGCGACGTGATCTCGGCGATGATCCCGCCGCCGACGCTGCCGCCCCCCGGCGTCCCGCAGCCCCTCGTCACCGACGTCGAGTTCTCCTTCTACCTCCACCTCGAGGTCGCCGACCGACCCGGGGTGCTGGCCCAGATCGCCGAGATACTCGGGCGCCAGGGGGTCTCCATCCGGTCGGTCGTGCAGAAGGGGCTGGGGGACGAGGCGCGGCTCGTGATGGTGATGCACCCGGTGCTGGAGTCCAAGTTCCGGGCGGCGGTGGACCTGATCGGGCGGCTCGACTTCGTGCGGTCGCGCCCCAGGGTGATCCGGGTGATCGAGGAGGAGTTCCTGGTTGCCGGCTCCTAGTTG
>DASQXU010000189.1:0-2106 GCA_035639555.1 Thermoleophilaceae bacterium | reverse complement strand
CCCCTCGCCAACACGAAGGAAGCCTTCGGCGGCTACTACCTGTTCGACGCCGACGGCGTTGGAGCCGTCATCCGCATTGCTGCTCGGATCCCGGCCGGATCGCTCGCTCGAGGTACGTAGGGCCGTCCGTAGCGGCGCGGGCGCCGGACCAGGACGAAGAGGGGGCTAGGCGGGCGATCCGAACCCACAAGGGGATAGCGGCCCTCAACGGGTTTCGAGACAGCGACGGGATCGGCCGTCGCTCGCTCGACATCTCGCCCGAGGCGCCGCCATGGAGGCAGGGCTTAAAGCACGCGTTTGCGCCGGACGACGTGCGCGCGGTTCGATGCCCGTAGCCGCCCGGTCGGAAGCCACGCTCGCCGGAGTAGCGGCAGAGCGCCTTCCGTCGGCGCAACAGGCGGCGGTCGACGACACCAGAACAGCACCAGCCGCAGGGCGCCGGATAATCACCGTCTTCGTGCCGAGATCCGGGCCGCCCGGCGGCGCGCCGGACGCGTGCGCGCACCGGCTATGACCCCGATCTCGCGCCCAGTTGGCCGGGTCGCGCGGCCCTGATGCGGTCCGCGACGGTCTCGGGGCGCTCGCCGTCGGTGTTCACCACCAGGTCGAAGGCGTCTAGGTTCGGCATCGTCGCGGCCAGTGCCGTGGCGTGGTCTAGGAGCTCCGGCAGACCCCACCAGCCTTCGGGCTCGCGTTCGATGATTCGCTTCCGGAGGGTCTCAGGCCTAGCCTCGAGGCGGACCAGCAAGTAGTCGTGGGCGCCGATCGAGTCGAGCAGACGAGCCAGGTCGTCCTCGGTCTCGACGGTGTCGGCAACGAGCAGCAGGCGGTGGCCGGCCTCGCGATGAACGTTGCACATCGTCGCGATGGATCGGCCGCGTTGCTCATCGCTCGGGGCCGGATGAACCCAGGCGAACGCCTCGACGTCGAGCGCGGCATGCGCCAGGTCGTCGTCCCTCAGGGCGTCCGCGAGCGCGATCAGCACCGCGGTCTTGCCGGAGCCGGGCGGCCCACTGAGTACAACTGCGAACGTGGTCGATTGCTCCTTCATCGACGCCGCGCCGCCGTGCTCGTCTGAGTCAGCGAGGCCGAAATTGGCGCCCACGACACCTCTGCTCTCGTAACGCCGCGGTCGGGCGACGGTACGGCCCGGTCACGTGGCGATGCACACGCACGACGACATGGAACCACGCACGCCCTCAGCCGCTTGCCTCGACTCACGCGAGGGACGCGGCGGCCGCTGGTATGGCAACGGTGCAGATGCCCCTGGGTTAGCCGGGTGGGCCAACCGCTTCCGCCTGTTGTGCCTCCAAGTTCGCGCTGACCGGCTTCACGCAGGTGCTCGGCGCCGAGGTGAGGTCGGACGGCGTACGCGCATGCGCCGTCTATCCGGGCGCGATGGCGACCAATTGGGGCGCCTGTTCCGCCGAGGAGCGACCCGCGGAACCGGCGCCAAGCACTCGACGGTCGCTACCGGTGGCTCGAGGAGGGAGTCATCGACCCCTCGGGCGAAGGCCCGATGATCGGCGCCCAGCCCGAGTCCGTCGAGCAGGCTCCGCCGGCCGAGCCGGCGGGGAGGAGGCGCCCGCGGCCTCCACCAAGGCGCAGTAGCGCCCCTCAGATCACTCCATTCGCTGGCCGATGCCGAGGAGGTTGCCTTCGCTGTCCCGAAACCAGGCGGCCCTCTCTCCGACGCCGCCCTTGCTCGGGTAGTTGCCCTCGACCGCGGCGATCCCATCGACGGTCCGGAGCCCCGGAACGTCGAGCTCCTCGAACACCACCCCGCGCTCGCGGAGCTCCCGGACCGTCGCCTCGATGTCGTCGACCTCCCACCCCATCTGCGTGTGCTCGCCCGAGGGGGCGCCGGCCGACTGGAACACGGCAAACTCGCCGCGCCGGCAGCGGTAGCGAAGGCCGCCCGGCCGCTCCTCGACCGGGTCCAGGCCGAGCTTCTCGGCATAGAACCGCCGCCCACGCTCCAGGTCCTGGGCCGGAAGCCTCGTCGCCACCTCGCCGCGCTCGAGCGCCATTCCTCTCGCCTCCAGTTCCCGCAGGAGCGTCCTCCCATAGGACCGGCAACGCTCGCAAAGCTCATCGGTGGCGTCT
>DASQXU010000188.1:0-8744 GCA_035639555.1 Thermoleophilaceae bacterium | reverse complement strand
TCGCTCTCGGCCAAGGCGGCATCCGGCCTGGCCGAGCTCGGCGTTACCGTTCGCGAGGGCGTCCGCGCGTCCTCCATCGACTCACGCGGAGTGACGATCGAGGTCGACGGGGCGAGCGAGCGGATCGCCGCGCGGACGGTCATTTGGGCGGCCGGCGTACGCGCGGTGAAGTTCACGGACGTTCTCGCCCGGGCCACCGGGGCGAGCACCGACCGGGCCGGGCGGATCGAGGTCAACCGCGATCTGACGCTGCCCGGCCATCCCGAGATCTCGGTGATCGGCGACGTCGCGAAGCTAGAGGGCCCCGGCGGCAAGCCTCTACCCGGCCTCGCCACCGTGGCGATCCAGCAGGCAAGGCACGTCGCCGAGGGGATCCGCGGCGGACAGCACGGGGCGTCCACGCCGTTCCGCTATCTCGACAAGGGAGCGCTGGCCGTGATCGGCAGGGGCAGGGCGGTCTGCGAGATCAGGGGCCTCAAGCTGTCGGGGCGCCCGGCGCTCGCCATCTATCTCGGCGTCCACCTCTTCTACCTCGGCGGCGAGGGCAAGCGCCTGAAGCTCCTGATCGACTGGGCCACCGCGCGGATCGGCGACCGCGGCAACCAGGTCGTGGAGGGCGAGCTCTCGAGCGTCGAGCGGGCGCCGCCCAGCGTGCAAGCCGTGTGAGGCGGCGGGCGTGCTCCGCTCGCTGACCAACGTCCTGCCGCTGGCCTCCGACCTCGCGGCCGCGCGAGGTCAGATGGGGTTCACGCTCGGGTTCCACATCATCCTCGCGTCGCTCGGCGTGGCCTTCCCGGCGATGATGCTGATCGCCAACTACCGCGGCCTACGCCGGCGCGACCCGGATGCGATGTTGCTCGCGCAGCGCTGGTCGAGGGTGGCCGCCATCACCTTCGCGGTCGGGGCGGTGACCGGCACGGTGCTGTCGTTCGAGTTCGGGCTGTTGTGGCCCGCGTTCACCGGCCGCTTCGGCCAGGTGTTCGGGGTGCTGTTCGCCATCGAGGGCATCTTCTTCTTCCTCGAGGCCATCTTCATCGCGATCTACATCTTTGGCTGGAAGCGCCTGTCGGGGTGGGTCCACTTCTGGACCGGGGTGCCGATCGTGATCACCGGTCTCGGCGGCGCGTTCTCGGTGGTGTCCGTCAACTCCTGGATGAACCAGCCGCAGGGCTACACGCTGTCGGGTGGGCACGTCACCGCCGTGCACCCGCTGAAGGTGATCTTCAACCCGGCGGTCCCCTACGAGGTTCCGCACATGATCCTCGCCGCCTACCTCGTCACAGGTTTCCTCGTCGCTTCGGTCTATGCGGTCGGCATGCTCCGCGGCCGGCGGGACCGGTATCACCGCCTCGGCCTGCTGATCCCGCTCACGGTCGCGGCCATCGCCACGCCGATCCAGTTCGCGGTGGGCGACACGGCGGCCCGCTCGATCGCCAACGATCAGCCGGTCAAGTTCGCGGCGATGGAGTGCGTGCAGCAGACGTCTACCCACGTGACCGAGTACATCGGCGGCCGTTGCACCTCGAGCGGCATCAAGGGGGGGATCGGCATCCCCGGCTTCGACTCGTTCCTAGTTGGCTTCAGCACGGACACCAAGGTCACAGGACTCGACTCGGTGCCGCCAAGCGACCGGCCGCCGAGGAACACGATGCTCCACTGGGCGTTCGATGCGATGGTCGGAATCTGCACCGCGCTGATCGCGCTGGGGGTGTGGCTTGGGGTCGCCTGGTGGCGGAAGCGCGACCTCCCGCGAACCAAGTGGTTCCTCCGCGCCACCGCGGTGTCCGGCGTCGCCGCCGTGGTGGCCCTCGAGTGCGGCTGGATCGTGACCGAGGTGGGGCGGCAGCCGTGGGTCGTCTACAACGTGATGCGGACGAAGGACGCGGTCACCGGCGCCAGCGGAGTCTGGGTCACGTTCTCGCTGGTCCTGCTCCTCTACACGGTCCTCGCCATCGCGACCGTGGTCACGTTGCGCGTGATGGCAAGGCGCTGGCGCGGGGTGGAGGTCGATGACGAGGTCCCGTATGGACCGCGAGCAGAGGTGGCGCTCTCGAAGGAGTCGAGTTGAGCCGCGCGGACGCGGTCGCCGGAGTGCTCTGGGTGGGCGTGACCTTCTACGCCGTCTTCGGCGGTGCCGACTTCGGGGCCGGGTTCTGGTCCCTCCTCTCTGGTGCGGGCGGGCAGGGCAGGCGAGCGCGCGAGCTCATCGACTGGGCGATCGGCCCGGTGTGGGAGGCCAACCACGTCTGGCTCATCTTCGTCTTGGTGGTGCTCTGGACCGCCTTCTCGACCGCGTTCGAGGCGATCACCTCCACGCTGTTCATCCCGCTCAGCCTCGCGGCGTTCGGGATCGTGCTGCGTGGCTCGGGCTTCGCCTTCCAAGCCACGGCGCGGAGGCTGGAGGGGCGTAACCTCGCCGAGCGCCTGTTCGGGGTGTCGTCGCTGCTCACACCATTCTTCATGGGAACCGTGGTCGGGGCGGTGGCCTCGGGCCGGGTGCCGGTGGGCAACGCGACGGGCGATGCGGTGACCAGCTGGCTCAATCCGGTGTCGCTGCTCGTGGGGGCTCTGTTCGTGGCCACGAGCAGCTACCTGTCGGCCGTCTTCCTGGTGCATGACTCTCGCCGCGCCGGCGCCCCGGACCTCGAGAGCTACTTCAGGACACGAGCGACCGCGGCCGCCGTCGTAGCGGGGGCGGTGGCCGTCGCCGGCATATTCGTCCTTCACGCCGACGCGCGATACCTCTACGACGGACTGACCCACGAGGGCCTGCCGCTCGTGATCGTGTCGGCGCTGTGCGGCGTGGGCGTGCTGGTTCTCCTTCGCCGCGGCGCCGGGCGGAGTGCCCGGCCGCTCGCCGCGGGCGCAGTCGTGGCGGTGATCTGGGCGTGGGGCGTGGCGCAGTACCCATACCTGCTTCCCAAGACCCTGAAGATCGCCGGCGGCGCCGCGCCGAGCGCCACCCTGACCGGAGTCTTGATCGTCTTCGGCGTCGCGGTCCTCGTCGTCTTGCCATCCATCGCGCTGCTCTTCAGGCTGACGCAGCGCGGGCTGCTCGAGGAGAGCGAGCGGCCCCGGTCTCAGGAAGCGACGGCGAGCTCGAAGCCCGCCTCGTAGCGCTCGCCCGGAGCGGCGAGCTTCAAGTCGGGGCCTCCGCGCACGAGCGCGTTCGTCGGCGCGGTCATCGGCTCGAAGCAGACGAAGTCGCTCCCGGCCGGGGCATAGACCTGGGCGAACGGGTACCCGCGCAGGAAGGTCAGCGAGACCTCCCGGTCGCCGCTGCTGACCACGAACAGCGCGGCGGGCGGCAGGTCGCAGAAGCCGTCGTCCCATGTGCTGGCTCCGAGCGAGCGGCGGCCCGGCTTGAACGGCTCCGTCTCACCGGTCGGGATCATCGACTCGTCGAGGACGAGCCGCCGGCGGCCGGGAAGGGTGATCTGCGCGTTCGCGCGCGGGCCGCTCGGGATGCGCAGGTACGGGTGGAACCCGAAGGAGACGGGGACCGGCTGCTCTTCGGTGGGCGCGAGCCTGACCGTGATCCGCACGCTCCTCTCGGTCACCAGCGCGTAGTAGTCGAGCCGGTGCGGGTAGGGAAACAGCCCGAACGCGGGGTGCGAGCTTGCCCAAGCGAGGCGGGCGTGCATCCGGGCGCCGCCGTTGTCAGCCTCGGTGGCGACGACTTCCCATCTCAGGAGGCTGGGAAGTGCGCCATGGATGGGGAGCCCGTTCGGGTCCACGGGGAAGCGCGGGTTGGCCCGGTCCAGCGTCACCAGCCTCCCCGCGGCCCTGTAGCCGAAGCGGCTGAGGCGGTTCGCCCATGGGTGAAGCAACGGAATACCCATGGTCTTCGCGCGCTCGGCGTACCCGGAGAGCCCGTCTTTCTGGCCCAGCAGCTCGCGGCCCCGGAGCTTGAGGGAGTGGAGGACGAGGTTGGCGCCTGGAGCCCAGGCTGCCTCGAGCCCGTCGTGGGCACCGTTGAGAGTGACGCTCTCTAGCCCATCGGGCTTGTGCGTCGCGGCAGCATCAGTCATCGAACTTTGCCCCTCGCGCTGTCGGTCTGGTGAGCTATACAAGCGTTACTACCCTGATCTTGGGCTGCGGCGGGCGATCGAACCGGAAACGGATCGGTACTCCATAGCGGCCGAGGACAGCCTGATCCTCCGCGAGGGGATTCAGGAGCTATGACCACATGCCGGGCGCCGAGGAGCAATCTGGGGTCTTCAGGGTCGGCGGGATCTCCTACCTGCGCGTCCCCGCCACCGACCCGGGCCGGGCAGCGGCGTTTTACGAGGCAGTGTTCGGCTGGAACACGGCCGGCCGCGACGGTGACTGGAGCTTCGAGGACGGGACCGGGCACGTGATCGGCCACTTCATGACCGAGCAGCCGGGCGCCGGCGAGGCCGGGGTCCGCCCGTACGTCTACGTCCAGGGTGTCGACGAAACGCTCGCCGAGGTCGTCGCCCGCGGCGGCGAGGTGGTTACGGCGCCGTACCCGGAGGGCGACCTCTGGGTGGCCACCTTCCGCGACCCCGCGGGGAACGTGCTCGGCATCTGGCAGCGCGGCCCACGCGACTGAGCCGGCCGGGGCCCTCGGCCCCTACGCGATCGGTCGCCCCCGAAGAGCCCGCACCTGGCTCCCGGATAGCGCCGACGAGGCGGCGATCGCCGCAGGCGCGCTCGAGTGCGGGGTCGCGATCCACACCCTCCACGGCGACTGCTCGCTCTCGGCGCCGGTGCCGCCGGCACTGCTGCTCGGCTACGCGCCGCTCAGCGAGGAGGCGCCGCGGCGGGCGACGGCCGAGCTGGCCGACGCCTACGCCGCCGCAGAAGCCTCTCTCCCAGACCCGCCGCTCAGGACCCGGCCTCCGAGTAGGCCGGCTCGGGACAGGGGGCGGCGTCGGGCTGCGGCTCGGTCGGTCGCACCGGCCGGATGACCGTAATCGCGATGGCGAGCGCGGCGAGCACGACGATGGCCCCGATGAGGAAGGCGAGGTGGTAGCCGCCGGTGAGCGCGCTCGCGATCCCCTTTCCCGACGCGAGCAGGTCGTGGCTGCGCGTGGTGGAGAGGGTGGCGAGCACCGCGAGCCCGAGCGCCCCGCCCACCTGGGCGGTCGTGTTGACCAGACCGGAGGCGAGGCCCGCGTCCTCCCGGGTCGCCCCCGACATCGCAAGCGTCATCAGCGCCGGGAACGAGACCCCGATGCCGAACCCGAGCAGGATCATCACCGGCAGCACGTGCTCGGCGTAGTTGCCGTCCACCGGCGCCCGGATGAAGAGGGCGAGCCCGGCGGCCACCAGGACCATCCCCGGGAGCAGGACGGTCCTCGCCCCGAAGCGCGTGATCAGCAGCTCCGAGTAGCGAAGCGAGAGGGTGCCCATCACGAGCGTCGCCGGCAGGAAGGCGAGGCCGACCTCGAGGGCGTCGTAGCCGAGCACCCGCTGCAGGTAGAGCGCGCCCATGAAGAACATTCCGAACATCCCGGCCACCAGGAGCGCCTGGACCGCGTTGGCGCCGGACACGTTGCGCGAGCGGAAGATCCGGAGCGGGATCAGGGGATTGCGCGCGGTGGCCTCGCGAACGAGGAACACGGCGAGCAGCCCGAGCGAGGCAGCGCCGAGCGCGAGCGTGCGGCTCGAGCCCCAGCCCTGCTCGGCGGCCGGCTTGACGATCGTGTAGACGAGGAGCATCAGGGCTCCGGTGATCAGCCCCGCGCCGAGGACGTCGGCTCCCTGCCCGAACCCGATGCCCTGGTCCCGCTCGAGCAGCCGTGTCGCGAGGACGGCGGTGGCGATGCCGATCGGGACGTTGACGAAGAAGATCCAGTGCCAGTCGATCACCTGGGTGAGGACGCCGCCCGCGAGCAGCCCGATCGTGCCGCCCGCCGAGGCCACGAAGCCGTAGACGCCTATCGCCTTGGCCTGCTCCCGCGGCTCGGGGAACATCGTCACGATCATGCCCAGGATCACCGCCGAGGTCATCGCGCCGCCCACCCCCTGGACGAAGCGAGCCGCGACCAGCATCGCCTGGCTCTGCGCCGCGCCGCACAGCAGCGACGCCGCCGTGAAGACCGCCAGTCCGGCCATGAAGACGCGCTTGCGACCCAGGATGTCCCCGAAGCGCCCGGAGAGCAGCAGCAGTCCCCCGAAGGCGATCAGGTACGCGTTGACGACCCAGGCCAGGCTCGACTGCGAGAAGCCGAGGTCATCCTGGATCGAGGGCAGCGCCACGTTCACCACGGTGACGTCGAGGACGATCATCAGCATGCCCACGCAGAGCACGTAGAGGGCGATCCAGCGGTTTCTGTCGGTCATCGCTCGGTTTCCTTGCTCGTTTTCGATTGAGACCGCGGCGAGCCCCCGGACTCATCGGCTCCACTCCAGTGCTCGCGAAGGTGCGGCAGGAGCTCCGCGGCCCGCTCGTCGGGGAAGAACAGCCTGGCCCGAGGGAACTCGACGACGCCGCTCGCGCCGGGCAAGGTCTCGGCGAGCCAGTGCGCCCATCGGGTCTCGAAGAAGCGATCGCCCGTTCCCCAGGCGATGAGGGCGGGCACCTCGAGTCGCCGGAGCAGCGGCTCGACCTCGAGCAGATCGGACGCTCGAAGCGATGTTAGCCAGCGCTCGAAGAGCCGCGCGCGCTCGCGGGTGCCGAGAACCGGATGCAGGAAGCTGCGAACGACCTCTTCGGGTAGCGCGTCCAGGTTCTCGTAGCCGGTTCCGAACACCACCCGCCGGGCCGCCGGGAGGCTGCGCAGAAGAAGCGGCCCGATGAGCGCGAACACGCCCATCCGGGCCAGGAAGACCGTCGGCTTGACGGCCCTCGGCGGGACGTTGTCGTGCGTCTCACAGTTCGTCAGGGTCAGCGTCCGAAGGCGGTGAGGGCTCCTGGCGGCGAAGATCTGCGCGATCGCGCCTCCGGTGTCGTTTCCGACGAGGTCGACGCTCGTCAGCGCCAGCTCGTCGCAGAACCCCTCCAGCACCCGAGCGAAGGCGGCCAAGCCGAACGGCTGGTCGGGACCGGCGGGCGAGCGCCCGTGCAGCGGCAGGTCGATCGCGATGCAGCGGCGCTCGTCGGCGAGGGCGGCCACCAGGTGGCGCCAGAGGTAGGCGTTCGTGACGACCCCGTGGACGAAGAGCGCGACCGGGCCAGAGCCCGCCTCGATATAGCTGACGCGGCCCGCCGCGGTCTCGACGTGGCGACGCTCTGCCTTGGGGACCGGGATGTCGTGCGTGTCGCTCGGTGGCATGACCCAGATGGTGAGTGGTGAGCGTGCGTTCGTCGTCCCCCGCGCCGCCGAACCGCGGTCAACCCAGGCCGGACTCTTTCGGGGGTGCGCGTACTCCTCAGGTTGACCCCCTGTGAGGTTATGCGGTCGCCGGGTAGCCCGCTCACAGCGGCGTCAGCCGTACCGCTCCGGCGCGGCCGCGAACGCGCCGGCGCACCTCAACGAGCAGAAGTGGTACTCGACCCCCTGGTGGATCAGGCTTCCGGCCGAGTGGCCGGGGTCCACGGCCATGCGACAGACCGGGTCGATCGGCAGTCCCGCGTTGGTGCTCTCGCCCTCCTGGATCGCCTGGAAGAGGACGACCGGCTCGGCCACGTTGCGGAGCGGTCGCCGGCCGTGCTCGCGGAGCTCGACACCGTGGAGCGTGCCGGCCGAACGCCTGGTCGCCTCGGTGAGCAAGACCTCGCCTCCCGCCGCCACGCCGGAGACGCGTGCCGCGGTGTTCACGGTCGCCCCGAACCAGTCGCCCTCCCGCTGGACGGCGTGGCCAGTGTGCATGCCCACGCGAACGGTCGGAAAGTAGTGCCGCCCCCCGATCTCGTTGACGATCCGGAGCCCCAGGCGCACTCCATGCCCGGCGTCCTCTGCTCTGACCATGAGGGCGTCGCCGATCGACTTGATCACCTCGGCCCGGTGCTCAGGCAGAAGATCGCCGACCGCCGAGCAGAAGCGCCCGACCAGCTCGGCCGCCTCCTCGTCGCCCATGGCCTCGGTCAGCGCGGTGAACCCCGCGAGGTCGGCGAATAGAAATGTGTTAGCCGCTTGAGTCACGCGATCGCGCCCCTGAGGGCCGCTGAGGGCCGAGGTCGGAGCTCAACATCATGCCGCTCTCGTGGTCTCCGACGCCGTGGACTACGACACCGTCCGTGAATACGCTGCAATCACCAATCGGGCCGGTAGCTCAGCGGTCAGAGCAGCGGACTCATAATCCGTCGGTCGGAGGTTCGAATCCTCCCCGGCCCATCAGAAACGACCTGCTAATCGGCTACTTCGGGAGCAGACCGATCCTAAGCGTGTCCCGAGCGTGTCCCGAAGGAGGTGATGCGGCGGCTATGCAGAGCGGTGCAGGGACCGCGTGTGACGTAAGGACGCAAGCTCTCGCGGGTGCATCACTCGGTCGGGGGGTGATGACGATCCGACCGCCTCATGAGCTACGTGACCGCTCTGGGACCAACGACGGTGACCCGGTGTAGCGGACCACGTTGGCTTGCGGGCGCGTCGCAGCCGTGGGATGGTTGGCGCGACCTAGTCGGAGGAGGGAGCACATGCCGAAGTACCTGATCCAGGCGTCGTACAGCAGTGAGGGCATGGAGGGCGTCCGGACCAAGGGCGGATCGAGTCGGCGCGAGGCGGTGGTGAAGACCGCCGAGAGCCTGGGCGGGCAGCTCGAGGCGTTCTACTTCGCGTTCGGCGAACACGACGCGGTCGTGCTCTTGGACCTGCCCGACAACCAGGCCGCGG
>DASQXU010000187.1:0-11082 GCA_035639555.1 Thermoleophilaceae bacterium | reverse complement strand
GGCGCCCGCTGGGTGTCGATCGACCTCGACGCGGCGGGGAGGATCGAGCCGGGCCCGCCCCCCAGCCTCGACCCCGAGCGCCACTACCTCGAGGGCTCGCGCCCGGACGTGGCCGCCTACGCCCTCACGCTGGACGCGATCAACTTCGGATCTGGGTGGTTCCCGACCCTCCGCAAGCGGCCGGGGTGCTCGGGCTACTTCACGGTAGCCTGGGCGCTGGCCGATCGCTTCCGGCAAGCCGAGCCCTGGTCCCCGGCGGAGCTCCGCGCGCTCCACGCCGCCGAGCTGGCCGACGTCCTCGGGCAGGACCGCGGCCACGAGCTGATCGAGCTGTACGCGCAGGCGCTGCGCGACCTGGGCCGCTTCCTCGGCGAACGCACGGCGCTCGACGTGGTGGAGGCCGCCGGCGGGTCCGCCGAGCGGCTCGCCGAGTCGCTCGCCGCCGGGATGCCGTTCTTCGACGACCGCGGCTTCTACAAGCGGGCGCAGATCACCCCGAGCGACCTCGCCCTCGCCGGGGTCGCCGGGTTCGACGACCTGGACCGCCTGACCATCTTCGCGGACAACGTGGTGCCCCACGTCCTCCGGGTGGACGGAGTGCTCGTCTACGAGGAGGCCCTCGCCGCCCACATCGACTCGGGCCGGCTCCTGCCGCCGGGCCGCGAGGAGCGGGAGATCCGCGCCTGCGCCGTGCACGCCTGCGAGCTGATCGCCCGCGAGCTCGGCGTGCCGCCCCGGAAGCTCGACTACTGGCTTTGGAACCGAGGACGCGGGCCGCGCTACAAGGTCCGGCCCCGGCACCGGACCCGAACGGTGTACTACTGAGCTTCAGGCCTCGACGAGCGTGATGAGCTCGTCCGGCCTGGTGCTCCACTCCGGCTTGCGCAGCGGGGCGAGGCTCGTGATCTTCGGCAGCGCCGCCTCGAACGCCCCCCGGCTCTCCCACCGCGAGTAGCCGGCCAGGAAGCCGTTGCCCGGGTCGCGGCAGGCCTTGAACTCGATCAGGCCGGGCGCGCCGGAGGTGGCATCGATGACCTTGTGCATGAAGTCGACGAACTCTTCGGTGTGCTCGGGGGCGGCGTGGTGGATGGCGATCGCGATGAACACGTCGCGCTCCACGCCGATCAGCCGCCGGCCGGGTCCGGCCCGCGGCGCTGGCGGAAGGGCCGGACCTCGCCGCCGCCCGGCACCTCGCGCCCCGTGAGCTCGGCCAGCATGTGCTCCAGCTCGCTCACCCGCGCGGCCAGCGCCTTCAGGGCGTCGGCCACCGGGTCGGGGAGGTGGGCCCAGTCCGCGTCCGGACCGGTCGGGCGCTTGCCGTCGACCCGCACCGGGTGCCCGGGGTTGCCCACCACGGTCGAGTTCTCCGGCACGTCGTGGATCACCACGGAGTTGGCCCCGACCTTCGAGCGCCGGCCCACGGTGATCGGCCCGAGCAGCTTGGCGCCCGAGCCCACGACGACGTCGTCCTCGATCGTGGGGTGGCGCTTGCCCCGGGCGAAGCCGGTCCCCCCGAGCGTGACTCCCTGGTAGAGGGTCACGTCGTCGCCGATCTCCGCGGTCTCGCCGATCACCACCCCGGCGCCGTGATCGATGAACGGGGCCCGCCCGATGCGGGCCGCCGGGTGGATCTCGACGCCGGTCGCAACCCGGGTGACGTTGGCGAGGAAGCGCGGCGCGAGCGGAACTCCGGTCTCGTACAGCGCGTGCGCGACGCGGTGGGAGAGCACGGCCTGGACGCCGCCATAGGTCAGCAGGATCTCGGCCCGGCCCAGGCCGCGTGCGGCGGGGTCGCGCTCCCGGGCCGCGGTCAGGTCGTCCCGGAGCTCCCGGGCGACCCGAGTGAGAGTGCCGAGTCCGAGCATCGCCGCGCCTGGATTGTGGCGAACCCGGATCGTCGCCGCTCAGGGGGCGAAGAACGGGGTGGACACGTAGCGCTCGCCCGAGTCGGGCACGACCGCGACCACGCGCTTGCCGCGGTTCTCCTCGCGCGAGCCGACCTCGATCGCGGCCCGCAAGGCCGCGCCGCCGGAGATGCCGGCGAGCACTCCCTCGCGCCGGGCGCACAGGCGCGCGGTCTCGATGGCGTCGGCGTCGTTCACGGCGACGATCTCGTCGATCACCTCGCGGTTCAGCACCTCGGGCACGAAGCCGGCGCCGATTCCCTGGATCTTGTGCGGGCCCGGCGGCCCACCCGAGAGCACGGCGGAGGCCCGCGGCTCGACGGCCACCACGTGCAGGTCGGGCTTTCGCTCCTTGAGTCGCTCGCCCACCCCGGTGATCGTGCCGCCGGTCCCCACGCCGGCGACGACCACCTCGATGCGCCCGTCGGTGTCGCGCCAGATCTCCTCCGCGGTAGTGCGGCGGTGGATCTCCGGGTTGGCCGGGTTCGAGAACTGGTCGGGAATGAACGCGTCGCCGCGCTCGGCCGCGATGCGGCGCGCCTCGTCCACCGCCTCGTTCATCCCGCCGAGCGACTCCACGAGCTCGACCCGGGCCCCGTAGAGGCGCAGAAGGTTCTCGCGCTCGCGGCTCATCCCCTGCGGCATGGTCAGGACCAGGTCGTAGCCGCGCGCCGCGCAGACGAAGGCCAGCGCGATGCCGGTGTTGCCGGAGGTCGGCTCGACCACCGTGCTGCGCCCGGGCTCGATCCGACCCTCGGCTTCCGCGGCGTCGATCATCGCGACGCCGATCCGATCCTTTACCGATCCGGCCGGGTTATAGGCCTCGAGCTTGCCCACCAGCTCTGCCTCACAGTCAGGGGCCAGCCGGCTCAGCCGCACGAGCGGCGTGCCGCCCACTAGGTCCGCCAGGTTGTGCGGGATGACCCGTTCCGAGACGCCCACGGACGCGACAGTATCTGGCACCGCGGCCCGCCCCGGATGCACCGGCTCGCGGCGTCGCCTGGCCGAAGCCTGTAATTTGCAGGCAGCCTCATCCTCGGCGTCGGGCGAGGGACCCGCTGCCTCCCGCGCCGGCGCTGGCCACGGCATGGTGCGACGACGTACGCTGGCACTCGCACTCGCCCTCGCGGCGCTCATGCTGGCTGTCCAGGCCGGCCCGGCGCCGGCGCTCGGACCCGGCCCGGAACCGATGAGCGGCGACGGCATGTGGATCTGGCAGATGAACCGCTCGAGCCGCGGGAACCTCGCGGCGATCGGCCGCCGGGCGGTCAGCCGCGGGATCGACATGGTCGTCATAAAGGCGGCCGACGGCACCCGCGCCTGGCGACAGTTCACGCCTCAGGTCGTCTCCACGCTCAAGTCCTACGGGCTGAGGGTGTGCGGCTACCAGTTCATCTACGGGCGCCGTCCGCGAACCGAGGCCCGCGTGGGCGCCGGTGTGGTCGCCCGGGGCGCGGGCTGCCTGCTGCTCGACGCCGAGGGCACCTACGAGGGACGCTACGCCCAGGCCCAGACGTACCTGCGCTCGCTCCGGGCGCGAATCGGCCCCTCCTACCCGGTCGGGCTCGCGAGCTTCCCGTACGTCAGCTTCCACCCCGCGTTTCCGTACTCGGTGTTCCTGGGGCCGGGGGGCGCGCAGTTCAACGTGCCGCAGATGTACTGGCGGGCGATCGGCGTCTCGGTCGACCGGATCTACTCGGTCACCTACCGGTACAACCGGCCGTATCAGCGCCCGATCTATCCGCTCGGGCAGGTCTGGATGCATCCGCCGGCCAGCCACATCCGGCGCTTTCGCCAGCTGGCGGTCGCCTACGGCGCGCGCGGGGTCAGCTGGTGGGACTGGCAGGAGTCGGGCGCCCGGGACTGGCGAGCGGTGGCCATGCCCTTCTCGCCGCTGCTCCGGTACCTGCCGGCCCAGGGCTACGCGGGACTTCGCCGGGGATGGCGGGGCGATCTCGTGGTCTGGGCGCAGGAGCACCTCCGCGCGGCGGGGCAACAGATCCCGATCACCGGCTACTTCCGGTCGGGGACCCTGGCCGCGGTGCTGAGCTTCCAGGCCGCCCATGGGCTCCCGCCCACCGGGAGGATCGACAGCGCCACGTGGGACGCGCTGCTGCGCTATCCGCCGACGCCCGTCCGCTGGCGCGGTGGCCGCGCCTCGGTGGTGGCGGCATCGGCACGTGCTTCGAGCTCGGCTCGCAGCGGCCCGCCGTCGGCCCGGCTCGGGGCGGTCCGTGACGAGCTCGGGTCACGCGGCCGGCGCCGCTAGCGGAGCGAACGTCGCAGCGCCAGCACGCGCCCGGCCGCCGCGCGCAGGCCGGGCTCGCCGAGTCTTCCCCGCTCCGCCAGCCGGAGGAGCCCGGCGAACGCCGTGGACGCCGACGACCCATTCGAGAACAGCAGCAGGTCGTTCCCCGCGCGGGCCGCCGAGAGGGCGAGCCGCACCGGCCCGCCGCGCCCCCGCAGGGCCGGTACGTCGAGGTCGTCGGTGAGCGTCACCCCGCCGAAGCGGAGGTGCCGCCGCAGCTCGCCGGTCACGACCCGCCGCGAGAGCATCGCCACGCCCCCGCCGAGCGCTGGGTAGCGCGCGGTGCTGGTCATCACGAGCCGGGCGCCGGCTTCTGTCCCCGCCGCGAACGGGCGCTCGTCCATCCGCCGCAGGCGGGCGAGCGATTCCCGCACGGTCTGGACGAGGAGATCCTCGTCCGACCGCACCGCGCCCAGGCCGGGGAAGTGCTTGAGGGTGGCGGCCACGCCGGCCCCCTGGAGCCCGCGGGCGAACGCTGCGCCGAGGGCGGCGACGGCGGAGGGGCGGCTCCCGAACGACCGGCCGAGCCGGCGGGTCGCGCTGCCCGGCCGGCCGACGTCGACCACCGGCGCGAGGTCCACGTTGATCCCGACGCTGCGCAAGTTGTGCGCGGTCGCCCGTCCCTCGACCGCGGCCAGGCCGGGGCCGCCGCGCCCCATCTGGGCGGGCGACAGCCGCGGGGCCCCGCTCAGTCGCTTCACGAGCCCGCCCTCCTGGTCGACCATCACGAGCAGCGGGGCGCGCGCGGGTGAGGCCAGGGCGGCGGCCTGGAGGCGCCGGGTGAGCGCCCGGAGCGCGCCCCTGGAGCCGATGTTCCGCCGGAACAGGATCACCCCCCCGGCCTCGCCGCGCCGGACCCGGGCCAGCAGCCGGGGCGGGATCCGGCGCCCGGGAAACCCGTAGACGATCCGCTGGCCGATGAGCTGGCGAAGTGGGGGCACCGGATCGGTCGCGGCGTCCGGGCCGCCGGCCGGCGCCCCGGCGAGGAAGCCGCCGCAGAGCCCGAGGGCGGCCGCGGCGGCCAAGCCCGAGGCAGCGCTCTTCGCCCTCCGCGACAAGGCGCCGACCCTACCCTCGCCGGCCGGACCGGGCAACCGGTGGCGGTCTACCCGGCCTCCCCGATCAGCTGGAGCTGCGGCTGAGCCGGTCCTCCGCGGACCCAGAGGATCTGCACGCGGTTGTCGCCCTGGCGGAACGTGCTCTCGGGGACCAGGGCCGAGAAGTTCTCGGTGTGGCTGCCGGCCAGCTCGAACGAGGGCGCGGTGGCCACGATGCGCCCGTTCACGGCGACCGCGATGTCTCGCCGTCCCGGCGTCCCCGGGCCCGAGATGGCCCCGGTGATGAGCGCGGGCACGAAGCCGGAGCGCAGGTCGACCGAGCGGTAGGCGCCGGCGAGGTTGATGCTCGCGCTCAGCCCCCCGCGCGGTGGTGAGCCGACCGGCCGCCCGAGCAGCGCCGGCTCGGGGCCGATCCCGTAGAGGCCGGGACCGGCGCCGTCGGACCCGAACAGCCTGAGCTTGCGGTCGAGCGACGCCCGGACCCGGCGCTTGAACTCGGGAAACGACTCGGTGAGCCTCCGGCCCGAGCGCTGGAACATCTCGACGTCTTGAGGGATCGGTGCCCCCCGCCGCCACAGGGAGGTTCCGTCGACGCGCCAGGGCAGCCGGATGTGGAGGAGGTCGGCGATCGTGGGCAGGATGTCGATGGTGCTGACGTGGCGATCGTCGATCCGCCCCCGGCGCTCGCCCGGCGCCTTGATGATCAGCGGCGTGTCGGCGATGTCCTCGAAGTTCTGCGGCGTCACCTCGTGCCGGTTCGCGTGGTGCAGGAAGCTCTCGCCGTTGTCCGCGGTGACCACGATCAGCGCGCGGTCGTAGAGCCCCACCTGCTTCAGCCGCCGCAGCAGCGTCCCGAGCAGGCGGTCGGCGAACTGCATCTGCAGCAGGTGGCGCTGGTAGGCCTGGGCGAGCAGGAAGTCGTTGCCCCACGACGGGGCGTCGACGATCCCCGGGATCGCCTCGTGGGGCCGGCTCCAGTACCGCCTTCCCGACGGGAGGTACTGGAACGGGACGTGAGGGAGCAGCGAGTGCTTGAAGTAGAGCGTCTTCAGCGGTCTGCGCTCGATCGTCCCTACCAGGCGCTCGAAGCGCTCCGGGCGCCCGCCCGCCAGCTCGTGCAGGACCGGGGTCCGCCCCGTGTGCTTCTCGACCGGCGTGGCGACCCGGGTGCGCCCGTTGTCGCCGGCGAACCCGCCCAGCGTGCTCGAGACCGAGGCGAGGTCGCTCTCGATGTGGGGCGGGGCGATCATGTGTAGGTAGACGAGGCCGGTGTCGCTGGCCAACGACCGCTCGCGCTGGGCGAGGCTGCCGCGGGTCGGCTCCTGGCAGAGGTTGCGCGGGCAGAGGTCGGTGGCCTCCTGGGAGACGATCATCCGGTAGGAGCGCCCGAGCAGCGTGAACAGGTTGTGGGGGTACTGCGAGAGGATCGGCAGGCCGTGGCGCTTCGGCAGGCTGCCGGTCATGATCGCCGGCGTGGCCGTGGTCGTCTCGTCGGTCGGTGCGGTCGCGTAGCGAAACCAGGTTCCGTTGCGGGCGAGCGACGCGAGGTTTGGGTAGAGGACGGGGTCGATGCGCCCATGGGCGTCCTCGAGCGCCGGAGTCGCGACCTCGTCGAAGACCACCATCACCACGGGGACCGAGCCCGAGACCTGCACGTCGGAGGCTGACGCGCCAGCGGGCAAGACGAGGTCCTTGATCGGTGAGATGAAGAGGAACAGCAGGAGGAACACGAGCGGCGCCGGCGAGAGGACGGTGACGAACGAGCGCACCGGCGCCGCTCTGCTGTAGAGGGCGGCGGCGGCGACCCCGATCACCGCCGAGAGGGCGATCACCGCGACGCTCCCGTCGAGGCTCGTCTTCTTCAGCGCCTGAATGGCGATCAAGCCGGCGAGCGCGGCCATGAAGAGCAAGTGCAGCGCTCGCTGGGCGCGGTGGTCGATCAACCACGCGAGGGCCTCGAGCCCCCACAGGATCAGCGGCGGGGCCAGGGCCAGCGCGAGCGCGAACAGCACCACGTCGCCGCCCTGCAGCCCGCGGGCGGCGAGGAAGTCCGGGTTCTTGCGGATCAGGTCGAAGAGGGGCTCGGCGACGGCGAGGGTCCAGAGCGCGCCGACGTGGAGGCCGGCGAACAGCAGCGAACGTTTGCCCGGCCGCTCCGTGCTCGGCTCGGCGGACGCGCCGCTCGATGTCGCCCGGGTCGGCACCGAGGGCAGAGTAGGGAACCGGGCCGGCGGGAACGGGGCGGCCGGGCCGCCCCGAATTGCTGAGAATGGTTCCCACTATCATCCGCGCCCGCGATGGCGGTGCGCCTTCCAGCCGCGGCCGCGGCGCTGGTCTGCGTCGTGGGCCTCGCCGCCTGCACCGGGGACACCGGCCGAGCGGCGGGCCTCCGGGTCGTGGCCAGCACCACCCAGGTCGCCGACCTCGTGCGCGAAGTCGGCGGGCCGCGGGTCGACATGCACCAGATCCTCCGCCCGAACTCGGACCCCCATGACTACGAGCCGCGCCCGAGCGACGCCGAGCAGATCGCGCGGGCGAAGCTCGTGTTCCAGTCCGGCGGCGAGCTCGACCAGTGGCTCGGCGGCGTGATCAGCGACGCGGGCGGCCGCGCGCGGGTCGTCCGGCTGACCGACTCGGTTCGGACGATCGGGCGCGACCCGCACTGGTGGGAGGACCCTCGCGACGCCGAGCTGGCCGTGTCGGCGATCTCCCGTGCGCTGACCGCGGCCGATCCCCGCGGCCGTCTGCTGTACGAGAGGCGGACGAGGGCATACGAGGCCCGGCTCCGCCGGCTCGACCGCGGGATCGCCGCCTGCATGGCAAAGGTCCCGGAGGCTCGGCGCAAGCTCGTCACGACGCACGACGCCTTTGCCTACTTCGCGCGCCGCTACCGGGTGGCGATCGTCGGCGCGCTGATCCCCTCCCTCTCGAGCGAGGCTCAGCCGTCGGCACGCGACACCGAGCGGCTGGTACGCCAGGTACGGCGCGAGGGAGTCAAGGCGATCTTCCCCGAGAGCGCGCTCAACCCCAAGCTCGAGCGGGCGGTCTCCCGCGAGACCGGCGCCAGGGTCGGCGGCACCCTGTGGGCCGACTCCCTGGGACCGCGCGGATCGAGCGGGGCGACCTACCTGACGGCCATGGCGTCCAACACCGAGACGATGGTCGATGGCATGACCGGCGGCGCCATCGCCTGCCGTCCACGGCCCTAGCCCCGCTCCGCCGCCCGATCCTTCAGCATGTGCCGCCGTGTCGAGGACCTGGTCGATCGCGATCCTCGCGGCGCTCGGGATCGGCGGCGTCGCGCTCGCCCTGGCGGTCTCGACCAACGGGCACGGCCGGGCGGGTAGGGCGAGCGCCGCTCCGCCGCCGGTGGTGTTCATCGTCTTCGACGAGTTCTCGAGCACGTCGTTGCTCGACCGCCAGCACCGCATCGATCCGGTGCGCTACCCGGCCTTCGCGTCGCTGGCCGCAGGCGCCACCTGGTTCCCGTACGCGACGGCCTCGGTCGACGAGACCGGCCGGGCCATGGAGGCGCTGCTCACCGGCAGCACACCGCCCCGGGGGCGACTCGCGACGTACGCCTTCAACCAGCGCAACCTCTTCACCCTCCTCGGGCACCGCTGGCGGATCGACGCCTCGGAGGAGGTCACCAGCATGTGCCCCCGCCGGCTGTGCCCCCACGTCCGGCCCCAGAATCACCTCTCGATCCTGCACGAGCTGGCTCACTGGCGTCCCCGGCGCTTCGAGCGCTGGGTCCGGACGATCGGGCCGAGCTCCAAGCCCACGCTCTTCTTCAAGCACGCCCTCCTCCCCCACGGCCCGTTCGAGTACCTGCCGTCCGGTCGCAGCTATGCCGCGCCCCACGAGCCGATCCCGGGCTACGCCCACGCCTTCTTCAGCCGCTGGGTAACCGAGCAGAAGTACCAGCGTCACCTGCTCCAGCTCAGCTTCACCGACCGCCTGCTGGGCAGCGCGCTCAGGCGGCTGCGCGAGACCGGCCTCTATGACCGCTCCCTGATCGTCGTCACCGCGGACAACGGCGAGAGCTTCGGGCGCCTCGGCAACGGTCACGAGATCTCGAGCCGGGACGTCGGCGACATCGCGCTCACGCCCCTCATCATCAAGGCGCCCTACCAGCGCCGCGGGCGGATCGTGACCCGGCACGTCCGAACGGTCGACGTGCTCCCCTCGGTTGCCCACCTGCTCCACCTGCGGCTGCCGTGGCGGACGCAGGGACGGTCGATCTACGGGGCCGCCGGGCGGCGGATCCCGGCGGCGACCACCGTCATCCAGCGATCCGGCCGCCGCTTCACGCTCAGGCTCGGGCGCCTTCGGCGCTGGGCCGCCGGGGCGCTT
The DNA here is from genome assembly GCA_035639555.1 of Thermoleophilaceae bacterium. Classification (GTDB taxonomy): domain Bacteria; phylum Actinomycetota; class Thermoleophilia; order Solirubrobacterales; family Thermoleophilaceae; genus DASQXU01. The sequence continues at coordinate 1,456 of DASQXU010000187.1, read as the reverse complement.
CAGCTGAAGCTCGGCCTCTTCGGGTCGGGCAACGAGCCCCCGGGGCTGTACGGGATCGGGCCCTACCGTGGCCTCGTCGGCGCGTCGCTCGCCGGCCTGCATCCCGCCCCAAGCGGCGCCGGGAGCGCGACCCTGGACGGGGCCCGGGCCTTCCGGGCGGTCAGCCTGTCATCGAGCTTCCTGCCGACCCACGTGACCGGCCAGGTGCGCGGCGGCGCTCCGCCGGCGGTGGCGGTCGCCGTGAGCGGGCGGATCGCCGCCACCTCGCCCACCTTCCGGATCCAGCCCGGCGGACCGCTCTACTTCTCGGCCCTCCTGCCCGAGAGCGCCCTCCGTGACGGCCCGAACCCGGTCGAGCTGCTCTCGGTCGCTGGAAGTCCGCAGACCCCGCTTCTGGGCGTCCTCTGGCCCTGAGCCTCGGGCTACTCGCCCGAGGCCTGCGCGGGCTTCGCCCCGGCCGCGGCGCCGGCCAGGGCGCTTCGCAGCCCGGCCACCCCATCCCCCGCGTTGATCCGGATGCGGCGGAGCTCATAGGGCGGCTCGGTGGGGGCGGCGACGCCGAAGTCGGTGGTGGTCGCGGCCAGGTAGCCCGCGGCCCGGACGGCGGCGATGACCCGCCGGTCGAAGCGCCCGGCCGGGTAGCAGAAGAAGCTGACCGGCACGCCGAACCGGCGCCTGATGTAGGCGCGCGAGCCCGAGACCTCGTAGCGGAGCTGGCGGGCCCCGACTGTCGTGAGATCGGGGTGGGTCATGGTGTGGGCGTCGATCTCCCAGCCCGCTGAGATCATCGCCCGCACGAAGGCGGGTCGCAGCCCGGTGTGGAGGGTCGCTACCTCGAGGTTGAGCACGCCGGGCCAGTGGTGCGAGCGGAGGATGGGCAGGGCGTTCGTGTACTGGCTGCGGTAGCCGTCGTCGAACGAGATCACGATCGGCTTCGACGGGAGCAGGCCGCCGCGGTGCCAAGCCCTCCACACCTGGCCGAGGGTGACGGCGTGGTAGCCGCGCGAGGCGAGGAACCGCATCTCGGCGGCGAACTCCGGCCGGCTCACCCAGAGCGCCGGTAGCGGAGTTCCGGGCTGCGCTTGGTCGATCACGTGGTACATGAGCACGGGCACCGCCTCGCGCGACGCGTGGTGGGCTCCGGGAAGGGCGGCCTGGGTGCGGTCCGTGCCCGCGGCCCGAGCGCGATCCCCGCCGCTCGAGTGCTGCGAGCCGCCACCCCCGCAGCCGCACGAGAGCGCGAGGACGGCGACGAGGGCGAGCGATGACTCCCGCCATCGGCGCCTCGCGGGCCCGACGAAGCTCCTGACCGCGCGTCCGTTCACCCGGGCGCGATCATCGCAAGGCCCCCGGTCGGGGGGTTGGGCGCCAACCCCTCTCCACACCCCCGAGCACCCCGTGCTCGGGGGTGCAGGGAAGGGTTGGGGCCCGGCGAACCGGGCCCCATCGAACCTCA
>DASQXU010000186.1:0-6020 GCA_035639555.1 Thermoleophilaceae bacterium | reverse complement strand
CCCGGGCGCGCTGCGATCCTCTGGTCCGTGGGCGCCGCGGACGACACATCGGTCGCCAGGGAGGCCGCCGCGGCCGCCGCGGTCGAGCTGGTCGAGCCCGACACGACCATCGGGCTCGGGTCGGGGCGGGCCGTCTGGAAGGTCGTCGAGCAGATCGCCCGGCGCTGGCCGGGGCACCCCCCGCTTCGGGCGGTGACCGCTTCCAACCGCACGGCGGCCCTGGCCCGGGATGTTGGCATCGAGCTCGCCGAGCTCGACGGCGAGCTCGAGCTGGAGCTGGCCCTCGACGGCGCCGACGAGCTCGACCCCGACCTGCGGCTCCTCAAGGGAGGTGGCGGCGCCCTGCTCCGCGAGAAGATCGTGATCTCGGCGGCGCGTCGCTTCGTGGTGGTCGCCGAGACCCCGAAGCGGGTTCGACACCTCGGTGAGCGCTTCCCGCTGCCGGTGGAGGTCGTGCGCTTCGCCTGGCGCGACACCCGCCGCCGGCTGGCCTCGCTGCTCCCTCACTCGAGGCTGCGAATGGACGGCGAGGACGCCTACGTCACGGACGAGGGCCACTACATCCTCGACTGCCCGCTTGGGCCCGACGCCGCGCTCGAGGCGCTCGACTCGGAGGTCAAGCTCGTGCCCGGCGTGGTCGAGCATGGGCTCTTCCTCGGAATGGCCGAGCGCGCGCTGCTCGGCCGCCCCGACGGCGGGGTGGACGTGGTGAGCCCTTCCGGTCGCCCTCACAGCTGACCGGCCTCGATCGGCGCGCGGCCGGCCCGGTCCCGGTCGCCCGGCGGCCGCGGCAGCAGACGCACCTCGCGCGCGAAGTTCTGGGCGGCCGTGAGGTACACGGCCTGGCGGGTCGCCACCCGCAGCACCGCGACCGCGGTGGCGGTCTGTGCCGCCCCCTCTGAGCCCTGGCCTCCGGCCCCGGGGCCGCCGGCCCTGAGGCCGAGCAGCTCGACGTCCTCGAGCGCGAGCTCGGTGCGGCCGCCCCCGGCGCGCGGCTCGGTCGAGACGAGGACGTCGACCCGTGACCCCGGGTGGACCGACTCGGAGAGCGCCTCGCCGCCGGCCACCGCGACCTCGACCGCCCGCTCCCCCGGACGCAGCGGCCCGGCCGACGAGCGCGGCCCCCCTCGGGCCGCGCCGAGCGCACCCTGCGTCAGATAGGCGCCCGCGGCGACCGGCACCGCGGTGCGAAGGCCGCCGACCTGCCCGGGGCCGGCCAGAGCATCGGGGGGCGCAAACCGCGCGGGGACGGCCCGCACCGTGACGTCGCCCGGTCGGATGCGCGCGCCGGCGGGTAGGTCGCGCCGCGCGACCGCCACCGGCACGGGCGAGCCGACGCGGGCCTCGACGCTCTGGACCCGCTGGTGGACCTGGGACGCGGCCAGCCCGCCGCAGGCCAGCGCCAGCGCGAGCAGCAGGGCGGCGCGCCGGCGGCGCCCGGGCCGGCTCACGCCGTCCCTCGCTCGTCGACCGGAAGCTCGAGCGCGGCGGTGGTGACCTCGCCGTCGGAGCGAAGCGCGAGCCGTCCGCCGACGCTGGAAAGCGCGGAGGCGGCGATGGCCAACCCCCGCCCGCGTCCCGGTCGGGACCGCGGTCCGACCGGACCGCCGCTGCGCACCTCCACGAGCACGCCCTCCGGTTGGCGCCGGCCCCTGATCTCGACCGTCCCGCTGCCGTGCTCGGCGGCGTTCGCCACCACGTTCCCGAGGGCCTGGGCGACCCGCCGGCGGTCGGCGATGACCGGCGCGCCCCCCGCCCGCCAGTCGACCCGCAGACCGCGGCCGGCCCCGCTCAGGGGCGGACCCCACGCCGCGCCCGCCCCTCGGACCAAGCGCTCCAGCTCGACCGGCTCAGGCCGGGGCGCGGCGCGTCGGCCCTGCCGGGCGGCGCTCAGGTCGGCCACCCCGGCGCGCAGGCGCTCGAGCTCGAGCTCGAGCGCCTCGACGTGCCCGGCGGCGCCCGGGTCGCGACGCATCCGCTCGACCGCGAGGCCGAGCACGGTGGCCGGTCCGCGCAGCTCGTGCTCGGCTCGGGCGACAAGCTCGAGCCGGCGGTGCGCGACGGCGAGCAAGAGCGCGAGCGCGGCCACCGCCACCCACCCGCATGCGGCCACCGCCGCGCTCAAACCGCCTCCGTGAGCTTGTAGCCCACCCCGCGGACGTTGACCACCCACGGCCGCGACGAGGGCGAGAGCTTCTTCCGGAGGCGGCACGCGTGTGCGTCGAGGGTCCGGGTCTTGCCCATCGCCGCGTAGCCCCAGACGTCGCGCAGCAGCTCCGGCTTGGCGTAGACCCGCGTGGGGTCCTCGGCCAGCGCGTGGAGGAGCGCGAACTCCTTGACCGACAGCTCGACCGCGCGCTCGCCGAGCCGCACCACGCGGGTCGCCGGGTCGAGGGTGAGCTCCCCGACGCGCACCACCCCGCGGCGGACCCGCCCCTGGCTGCGGCGAAGCAGCGCCCGCACACGGGCCAGCAGCTCTTGATAGAGAAGGGGCTTGACCAGGTAGTCATCGGCGCCGCGGGCGAAGCCCCGCACCCGATCCGGGTCGCTCCCCCGCCCGCTCAGCACGAGCACCGGTACGTCGGGGTCGATGCGGGAGGCGAGCCCGTCGGCCGCCCGCACCCGGTCGAGCAGCTCGAGCCCGTTGCCGTCCTCTAGCCGGAGGTCGAGCACCACCAGGCTCGGTGAGCGCACCTCGATCGCCCGCAGGGCCTCGGCCGCGCCGGTCGCGGTGGCCACCTTGAACCCATCGGCCTCGAGGTTCTCGGCGAGGAACGAGCGGGTCGCCTCGTCGTCCTCGACCACCAGCAGCGACTGTCGCTCCGCGCCCACGCCCGGCTAAGCCACCCGGCCCCGAACTTCGCCCCCGGCCGACCGAATCCCTCGGGGTCGGGAAGGATGTGCGCCCGTGCCCGCGACCGACCCCTATCCGAGGATCGAGCGCTGGGTCCGCGACCTCGCCGCGCTCGAGCGCCCCTCCGCGTCCGAGGGCGAGCGACGGGCGGCAGAGCTGATCGCGGCGCGGCTGGGCGAGCTCGGGTGGCCGGCGCGGGTCGAGGCCGAGCGCGCCCACGGCGGCTACTGGTGGCCGCTCGGCATCCCGAACGCGATGGCCGCCGCGGCGTCGCTATGGGGGCTGCGGCGGCCGCGCTCGGCCCTTCGGCGCGCCGCCGGGGCGCTGCTCGGGGCGATCGCAGCCGCCGCGGTCTGGGACGACGTGGCCGCCGGGCGCCTGTGGTTTCGCCGCGCGGTGCTCCCCCACCGTTCGACCTGGAATGTCATCGCCGAGGCCGGCGAGCGCTCCGCCGCGCGGACGGTCGTCCTGATCGCCCACCACGACGCCGCCCACACCGGCCTCGTGTTCCACCCGGCCCTCCCCCGCCTGGTGGCGGAGCGCCTCCCGGGCCGCCACGACCGAAGCGTCCCGGTCCTCTACGGCGTCTTCCTCGGGCCCGCGCTGCTGGCCGCGGGCGCGGCCCTCGGCCTGCGCCCCGCCCTCGCCATCGCGGCCCTCGTCGCGGGCGGGGCGACGGCCGCCATGGCCGAGATCGGCGCCCGCCCGGTCGTGCCCGGCGCCAACGACAACCTCAGCGCCGTGGCGGTCCTGTTCGCCGTCGCCCACGCGCTCGAAGAGCGTCCGGTCGAGGGCGTGCGCGTGCTGCTGCTCTCGACCGGCTCCGAGGAGTCGTTCATGGAGGGGATGCACGGCTTCGCGCGGCGGCACCTGACGACCCTGGCGCCCGACCGGACCGAGATGGTCTGCATCGAGTGCGTGGGCTCCCCGATCCTCTACGCGCTCGAGGGCGAGGGCATGCTCCGCATGCGCGACTACGCCCCCGAGGTGGTCGAGGCGCTCGCCGAGGCGGCGCGGCGCGCGGGCGTCGAGCTGCGCCGCGGGCTGCGCACCGTCGCCTCGACCGACGCGCTGGTCGCCCTCCGCCGCGGTTACCGGGTTGCCACGCTCGGCGGCGTCGACCACACCGGGTTCCCGGCGAACTACCACTGGCCGAGCGACACGTTCGAGAACCTCGACTGGAGCTCGATCCGCGCCGCCGCCGCCATCTGCGAGCGCTTCGTCCGCGGCCGGGCTGTCGCACCCGGTGGCTGAGCCCGCCGGCCGCATCGCCTGGCAATATGCCCGCGGGCGGGGCGGCTCCCGATCCCCGGGTCCCCGCGGCACTGGAACGGATGCGTGTAGCAGGCAGGAAGCCTCGACCGCTGGCGGGTGTCGCCGCGATCGTCGCGCTCGCGGTGGCGGCGGCCGCGCCGCCGGCCGTGGCCAGGCCGAGGTTCGAGTGGATGCGCGGCGCCGCCGCCCCCGGGACGCCGAGGAATCTCGATCGGGTCGGGGTGCTGAAGTTCGGACGAAGCCGGGCTCGGAACGTCCTAGTCCTGAGTCCGGGCACCTCGGCGAGCGCCGCCTACTTCGCACCCCTGGCCGAGACGGTCACGAGGAAGGCGAAGCGTTGGCAGGTGTGGGCGATCGAGCGGCGCGAGAACCTGCTCGAGGACCACTCGATGCTCAACCGGGTCAAGCGGGGAGCGGCCACGCCGGGTCAGCTTTTCGACTACTACCTCGGGTGGCTGACGAACCCCGCCGTGCAGAGCCACGTGCACCTCGTGCCGGACTCGGCCGTGCCCTTCGCGCGGGCCTGGGGGATGCGGGTCGCGGTCGGCGACCTCCGGCGCGTGGTCCGGGCCGCCCGCAGGCGCGGCGGCCGGGTGGTGCTGGGCGGTCACTCGCTCGGCGGCTCGATCACGACCGCCTACGCGACCTGGGACTTCGGTGGGACGCCCGGGGCGAGGGGTCTCTCCGGCCTCGTGTACATCGACGGCGGGAGCAGCCCGGTGCCGGTGGGCGCCGACGAGGCCCGCAGGCAGCTGGGCGCGCTGCGGAGCGGCTCGCCCTGGCTCGCGTTCGGAGGGATCTCCGCACCGTTCGCCGGCCTGTTCAACGTCGTCGGCTCGACCCTTGCCCGCGTCGAGCCGAACGCCCCCGCGCGGCTGCAGGGCTGGCCGCTCTTGCCGGCGAACCTGAAGGCTCCGGTCCGGCTGACCAACGAGGCCGGCTACGGGTACGCGCTCGACACCGAGACCTCTCCCCCGCTCCTGATCGCCGCCCAGGCCCACCTGGGCCACCTCGCCGCGACCGGCGACCCCCGGGGCTGGGACGACGCCGGCGAGCTCACCCCGATCCAGCGCTACGCCCGGATGTTCTCGGGCTTCGGGCTTCGGAACCGGGACGGCACCGCGTGGTACCACCCGCTCCGGCTGACGATCGACTCGCGCGCGATCGCCGAGGGCAACCGGAATGCCGCGCAGGGGGTCCTCCACCTCCGGGCGACTCGGGGTCACGCCGTCGGGCGGCTTCGGATCTACGCCTTCGGGGCGGCGCTCGGGGGTCGCACGGTCCTGGACGCGGCGAGGATCCTGGCGCACCAGTCGAGGATCCCGAAGCGCAACCTCACGCTCGTCGACCGGGCTGCGACCTATGCCCACAACGATCCGAACTCGGCGTTCCCAAGGAACGCCTTCGTGTCGCACCTGGTCAGATTCCTGGCGAAGGTCGGAGGCCGCTAGCCGGCCTGGGCCGACTCCGCCCGGTCGGGCGGTCCTTCGGCCCGGCGGCGGGCGCCCTCGATCGCGCGCTCCGCCTCTTCCCGTGACCCCCAGCCGTGGACGGTCACGTGCTTGCCGGGCTCGAGGTCCTTGTAGGTGGCGAAGAAGTGCTCGACCTCGGCCCGCAGCTGCCCGGGAAGGTCGTCGAGCCCTCGGGCGTCGTTCCACCCGGGGTCGTCGCAGGGAACGCAGATCACGGTGTCGTCCGGCCCCTTCTCGTCCTCCATCTTGAACAGCGCGATCGGATCGACCGGGATCGCGCAGCCCGGGAAGGTCGGCTCGGAGACGCAGACCAGCGCGTCGAGCGGGTCCCCGTCCTCTCCCTGGGTATCGCGGAGGAAGCCGTAGTCCGCGGGATAGACGACCGACGACGGCAAGAAGCGGTCGAGCGCGATCAGCCC
>DASQXU010000185.1:0-11201 GCA_035639555.1 Thermoleophilaceae bacterium | reverse complement strand
CTCGCCGTTGACGGTCGTTCGGATCACCATCGGGAGATCGCCTCCAGCACGGCGCGGGCGGAGAACTCGACGGCCATCCGCCGCCGGAAGTCGACGCTCGCGTGCATGTCGCCGATCGGATCGGCGTCATCGACCGCGCGGGCCGCGGCCCGGCGTACGCCCGCCTCGTCGGTCGAGTCGAGTGCACGCTCGACCGCGCGCAGCCGCCGGGGCGTCGGCGCGATCCCGGCCATCGCGACCCGGGCGCGCCCGATCCCCCCGTTCCGGGGCTCGACGACGGCCGCAGCCGACACCAGGGAGTAGGCGAGCTGCCGACGGTCGAGGTCGAGCCAGGCCGTTCCCGCTCCGGCCGGCGGCACCGGCACGGTCACCCCGGTGATCAGCTCATCGGGGGCGAGCGAGGTCTCGTGGGCGGCCACGAACAGCTCGTCGATCGGGATGTCGCGCGCACCCCTCGGCCCGGCGGCGTGGACGGTCGAATCGAGAGCAAGCAGCGCCGTAGGGAGGGATCCCGAGGAATCCGCGTACCCGAGGCCCCCGCCGACGGTGACTCGGTGGCGAAGCGACGGATCGGCGACCGTGCGGGCGCAGGCCGGGAGGAGTGGGAGGCGGTCACCGAGCGGCTCGGAGCTCTCCACGTCGAAGACGCGGGTCATCGCGCCGATCCAGACCCTCTCGCCCTCATCCCGGATCCCCGCGAGCTCGTCGATCTCGTTGAGGTCGATCACATGGGGCGGTCGTACCGCCCGTTCGTTCAGGAGGATGGCCAGGCTGCCGCCGCCCGCCAGTAGGGCGGCGTCCCGCCCGTGCGTGGCCAGCGCGTCAACCGCCTCCTCGATCGCCTTCGGCCGGTGCCACGCGAAGGCGACGGCGGTCATCGCGTCGACCACGCAGGGGCGCCGGTGTGGTAGAGCGTCGCCTGGCGCGCTTCGTCGGTTTGCTCGACGTCGTCCTCGAGCCGCTTCAGGCCGGGAAGGCGCGAGCGGTCGAGGGTCGTGACGTCGGGCCAATCGATCTCGATCAGGTTGCCGGCGGGATCCCGGATGTACATCTGCACGGTTCCATCCGGGAGCTCGTAAGCGTGCGAGAAGAAGGCCTTCTCCTCCTGGATCCCGAGCTCCCTTGCCTTCTCGTAGGCCTCCTCGAAGTCGTCGACGTCGATCCCGAAGTGGTGATACAGGGGAGGGTCGGCGTCACGCTCGAACAGGTGGAGCTGCTGCTCGCCCAGACGCAGGTACTGGACGGGAAACCGGAAGCTGTAGGTCGGGATCCGCTCCATCCCGAAGACCCGTTCGTAGAACCGGACGGACTCCTCCAGGTCCGGGGCACAGATGCTTACGTGGTTGAACCGGATCGCACGCATCGCTCACCCCCGCGTGCTCGAGTGCTAGTCGACGTCCTCCCCGTCGGCTCGCCGGCGGTAGGTGGGGTGCTCGTGCTCGGTCGGCTCGTCGGGCGCGTCCTTCATCTCGAGCGCGCCTGCCTCGATGTCCGGCCGAGCGCTCTGCTCACCCGCCGCCTTGCGGCCCTTCTCGACCGCCTCGTCGCGCCCTTCCCGACCGTTCGCTGTCATGGGCCGAGGTTCCCCGGGCCTGACCGGCCAAAACGCCGTGCGGCCCTGCCGGAGATCGCCAGGCGCCGATCCGCAGGAGTCGAACCGCCGCCCCCTGGAGATAGAGGCAACGTGAGGCTCGTCAGCTTCGAGTCCCAAGGGCGCGGTGGCGTCGGCGCCGTGCGCGACGGCGAGATCTCCCCTCTCCCGTTGCCCGGGATGGTGGAGCTGATCGCGCGCGGCCCGGACGCGGCGCTCCGGGCTCTCGAGCATGCGGACGAGCGACTGCCGGTCGGGCACGTTCGCGTGCTGCCGCCGGTCCCTGCTCCGCCGAAGCTCATCGGGATCGGGCTCAACTACCGCGACCACGCCGCCGAGTCTGGCCAGCCGATCCCCGAGAAGCCGGTCGTCTTCGCGAAGTACCCGAGCGCGCTCGCCGGGCCGGGAGCCCCGATCCGCATCCCCGCCGATACCGAGAAGGTCGACTATGAGGTCGAGCTCGCGGTGGTGATAGCCCGTCGCGTGCGCAACGTCGCCCCCGAGCAGGCACTCGATGCCGTGTTCGGATACGCGGTCTTCAACGACGTGTCCGCTCGCGACGTGCAGTTCTCCGAGGGCGGGCAGTGGACGCGCGGTAAGTCGTTCGATGGCTTCGCCCCCATGGGCCCCTACCTCGTGACCGCCGACGAGGTCGGGGACCCGCAGCGCCTCTCCCTGGCGACGCGGGTCAACGGCGAGACCCTCCAGCAGGGGAACACCGCCGAGATGATCTTCTCGGTAGCGGAGATCGTGTCGTTCCTCTCGCGGGGCGCCACGCTCCTGCCCGGAGACGTGATCGCGACCGGCACGCCGGCGGGCGTGGGCGCGGCGCGCGATCCGCCGCGCTTCCTCCGGCCGGGCGACGAGGTGGAGTGCGAGGTCGAGGGCCTCGGCGTCTTGCGCAACCCCGTCGAAGCGGGCGACGGCTGATCCACGGCCCCGGGTAGGGGCGCGTGCTGAACTTTCCGCATGGCCGACGAGCCGTTCCCCCTTAGCCGCGCCGGCGAGCGGCTGTACCGCTACGTCGTAGCCGACGTCTTCACCGACACCCCGCTGCAGGGCAACCCGCTTGCCGTCTTCCTCGACGGACGCGGCCTCTCGGGCGAGAGCATGCAGTCGGCCGCGCGCGAGCTGAGGCTCTCGGAGACCGCCTTCGTCCTACCCGCCGAGGGTGACGGACACCGCCGGCTCCGCATCTTCACCCCGGCCGAGGAGCTGCCGTTCGCCGGGCATCCGGTGCTCGGCTCGGCGTTCGTGCTGGCCGAGCTGCTCGGGGAGACGGCGCTTCGGCTCGAGACGAGCGCCGGGGTCGTGCCGGTCGAGCTCGAGCGAAACGGTCGGCAGGTGGTCTTCGGGCGGATGGAGGCCCCCATCCCGGTCCGCGAGCCGTACGAAGAGGCGGACGAGCTGGTCCGGGCGCTCGGCCTGGAGCGCTCGGAGCTTCCGGTCGAGGCCTATCGGAGCGGCCCGCTCCACGTCCTCGTCGCGCTGCCGAGCGAGGACGCGGTCGCCACCTTGCGGCCCGACCCCGGCGCCCTTCGCGCGCTGGGCGAGGTGGGCGTGAGCTGCTTCGCCGGGTCGGGACTCCGCTGGAAGACGCGCATGTTCGCTCCGGGACTGGGCGTGCCCGAGGATCCCGCGACCGGATCGGCCGCCGGTCCCCTGGCCGTCCACCTGGCGCGGCACGGCCGAATCGCCTTCGGGGACGAGATCGAGATCCGTCAGGGGGCGGAGATCGGCCGCCCGTCCGTCCTCCATGCCCGGGCCGACGGGTCGGCGGAGCAAATCGACCGCGTCACGGTCGCCGGCTCGGCCGTCGTCGTGGCCCGGGGGGAGTACGTCGTGCCGTGACCGGGTATCCGCGAAGGGCCGTGGGCACGACCGTCGTCTCGTTGCAGCTCACCGGCGACCGCGCCGAGGAGTTCCTGGCGCTTCTCGACGATCGCCTGCGCGAGCAGGACGGCTTCATCGCCGTCCGCGACCCCGATCCCCAAGGTTGGGTGCGGGTGCTGTTCCGCTCGGGGATGGATCAAAGGGTGGCCGAGCAGCGGGTGATCGCCGCGCTCGACGGCATCCACCCCGACTGGTCGGCCCACCTCGCGCTCGGCTGAGGCGACCGCGCCGAGCGCGGTGGGCGGGCGGGTGGCGGTGATAGGGGCGGGCCCGAACGGCCTGGTCTGCGCGATCCGGCTGGCGGCCGCCGGGCTCGAGGTGTCGGTCCTCGAACAGGCCTCCTTGCCCGGCGGCGGCGTGAAGTCGGCGGAGGACACGTTGCCCGGCTTCGTCCACGATCGGTGCGCGGGGTTCTTTCCCCTCACCGCCGCCTCGCCGGCGTTTCGCGGCCTGGGGCTCGAGCGCCACGGGCTCGAATGGGTCGATCCGGCCATCCCAATGGCCCATCCCTTCGCCGACGGGTCGGCGATCGCCCTCCACCGCGATCTGAACGCCACCGCCGCGAGCCTCGACCGGGCGGTGGCCGGCGCCGGAAGCGCCTGGCGCTCGCTGATCGAGCCCTTGCTCGCCAACGGCGACGCGCTCGTCCGGGCCGGGCTCGAGCCCTTCCCGCCGGTGGCTCCGGCCCTGCTGTTGGCCGTGAAGCTCCGCCGGCGTGCGATCGAGGTCGCGCGGCTCGCCCTGGGCTCGGCCGCGAGCATGGGCCACGAGGTGTTCGGGCACGATCGCCCGACCGCCTGGCTGTGCGGGTCTACCACTCACTCGGACCTGTCGCCCGGGGCTGCCTGCGGCGCTGCCCTCGCCCTCGGCCTGAAGGTGCTCGGGCACCTGGTGGGCTGGCCGTTTCCGCGCGGCGGCGCGGGTCGGCTGAGCGACGCGATGGTCGGGCGGCTCGGGGAGCTCGGGGGGACGGTGCGCTGCGACGCCCCGGTCGAGCGGATCGTGTCCAGGCGGGGACGGGTCGCGGCGGTCGGGCTGCGCGGAGGCGAGGAGCTCCCCGCCGACGCGGTCGTCGCGGCGGTCAGCGCGGCGCCGCTCGCCGCCATGCTCCCCGACGACGCGCTGCCCGCGCGGCTCCTTCGAAGGCTCCGCCGGTGGCGATACGGGCTCGGCACGTTCAAGCTGGATTGGGCCCTGTCCGACCCGGTCCCGTGGGAGGCGGCGGAGGCGCGGCAGGCGGCCGTGGTCCACGTCGGCGACACCCTCGAGGCGATGTTCCGAGCCGCACAGGAGGCCGGCCTCGGGCGCGTCCCCAGGACCCCAACCATGGTGGTCGGCCAGCACACCCCCCACGACCGATCCCGTGCCCCGGACGGCGGCCACACCCTCTACGCCTACACCCACGTCCCGAACGGCCTCGACGTCGACGAGGAGGAGATCGCCGAGCGGGTCGAGGAGCGCATCGAGCTATTCGCACCGGGCTTCAGGCGGCTCGTGCTCGGACGGGCGCTCCGTTCCCCGGCGACGCTCGAGCATGAGAACCCGAGCCTGGTCGGCGGCGACCTGGGCGGCGGAAGCTACGAGCTCGACCAGCAGCTCGTCTTCAGGCCGGCGCCGGAGCTCGTCCGCTACCGCACCCCCCTGCGCGGGCTCTACCTCGCGAGCGCCTCGGTGCACCCGGGAGGCGGGGTCCACGGCAGCTGCGGGGAGGGGGCGGCCCGGGCGCTCCTGGCCGACCGCTCGCGCCTGCGGTTCTGGCGGTAGGCCGCGCGCTCAGTCGACCGCGCCCGTGGCCTCGTGGGACGCTCCGACCGGCTTCGACTGAGCCGACCCGCGCTGGCGCAGGTAGACCGAGAACACCACCATGGCGCCGACCGCGAGGAACTCGGACTGCCAGTTCTGGAGGGTGGCGTTCCAGAAGTCCGCCGTCCCCACGTAGTGCAGCCACGAGATGCCCTGGCTGTGGTGCTCGAGCTGATCGGAGTTGTACTGGCTCCAACCGTTCAGGGACTGGACCAGCCAGGTGGCGAAGAAGATCGCCAAGAACAACGCCAGCAGCGAGTTCGAGTAGAGCCAGCGGCGCACCGCGCCGGCGCGCGCCCAGCTCGGAGAGTTGCCGTCGCCGCCGCTTCGTTCGTTCGGACGCGCGCCGGGGCCCTCCTTCTCGGGGTCCTTCGACTCGCTGGAGCCCCTCTGGAACAGCCAGATCGTGGCGACGATGAACATCACGAACTGCAGCCACTCGGACTGCCAGTTCTGGAGCACGTTGCTGCCGAAGTCCGAGGAGGTGAGGTAGCGCCACAGGGAAACGGTGGCTTGGTGGTGCTCGACCTGCTGGGCGTTGTACTCGATGTGCCCGGCGACCGCCTGGAACGCGAGCGCGATCACGAACAGGCCGAGGAAGAACAGCGACAGCCCGTTGTCGCGGAGGAAGCCGCGAATCCGAAACCGCGGACGGGGACCTTCCTCGGCCACGCTCGCCCCGCCGTCCGGCGCCGACTCGACGAACGGCTCGTCCTCGGTTCTCCGCGCGTCGCCGAGCAGCTCGAGGATCAGCGTGCGCCGCTCGGCCAGCTCCTCCTCGGGCACGCCGGCCAGCTCGGCGATCGCGCGGTCCGGTGGCCCGCGCCTGAGCGAGAGCTCGATCAGCCTCCGGCTCGACTCGTCAAGCGCGCCGACCGCCTCCCGGAGGCGGCCCGGCGAGCGGAGGGTGCTCAACCGTGCGTCAGTCCGACGATCAGCCATGCCGCCAGGCCACCCCAGATGATCGCCGCATAGATGAAGAACATCGCGCGCATGAGCCGGCACTCTGGTTTCCGGTTCCGGCGCAGCCCAAACGAGGGTTGCGAACGCTGCCGGGGCTGTCCGCGCGATGCTTCAGTAAGTAAAGTAATGCCATGCCGCGGGGTTGCCCCATCCGGTGAGGACCTTCCTACGACTGCTCAACTTCCTGCGCCCCTATCGCCGAGGGGTGGCGGTCTCGCTCGCGCTCGCGGCGGCGGCGATGGCCATGGGCGTCCTGATCCCCTACCTCGTGGGCCGCACCGTGGACGACATCCGTCACGGCGGTCCTTCGCTGTGGCCGCTAGCCATCGCGATCCTCGCGACCGGGCTGCTGCGCCTCGTGTTCAGCGTCGTGCGCCGGCTGGTGGCGGGACGGGTCTCGCTCGGGGTCGAGTTCGACCTGCGCAACCGCATGTACTCGCACTTGCAGGGGCTCGAGCTCGGCTTCTTCGACCGCCAGCAGACCGGCCAGCTGATGTCTCGCTCGACCGTCGACCTCCAGGCCGTCCGCTTCTTCCTCGGCTACGGGCTCGTGTTCATCCTCCAGTCCGCGATCACGATCCTCGTGTCGGCGGCGGTGATGGTGGCGGTCAATCCGTTCCTCGCCGCGGTGGTCCTCTCGCCGATGCCGCTCGTGATCTACGTGGCCTACCGCTACGGGCGCCGCAACCGCCCGGCGAGCCAGGAGGTCCAGCAGCGGATCGCCGAGCTCACGGCCGAGGCCGAGGAGAACGTGTCCGGGGTGCGGGTGGTCAAGGCATTCGCCCAGGAGCAGCGGCAGCTCCACCGCTTCCGGCACAGCGTGAAGCGCGTGTTCGACCAGTCGATGGTCTCGACCCGGCTGCGCGCCTTCTACAGCCCTTTCATCGGCTTCCTCCCGCAGCTCGGGCTTGCCGCCCTGCTCCTGGTCGGCGGCCGCCAGGCGATCCACGGGACGATCAGCGTGGGCGAGTTCGTGGCGTTCTACGGCTACGTCGTCATGCTCACCTCGCCGATGCGGATGTTCGGGGTGTCGCTCGGCATGGCCCAGCGCGCCGTGGCCTCGGGCGCGCGGGTGTTCGAGATCCTCGACCGCGAGCCGGAGCTGATCTCCCCGCCGGGCGCGCCGGCCCTGCCGCCGGGGCCGGGGCGGGTCGAGCTGCGCGGCGTGAGCTTCGGGTACGCCGACGGGCCGGAGGTGCTGCGGGACGTCGATCTCGAGGTCGAGCCCGGCCAGACCGTGGCGCTGGTCGGCCCGACCGGATCCGGGAAGACCACGCTCGTCGCGCTCATTCCGCGGCTGTACGACGTTCGGCTGGGTCAGGTGCTGGTCGACGGCGCCGACGTGCGTTCGCTCGACGTGGCCTCCCTCCGGCGCGAGATCGCGCTCGTCTCCGACGACGCCTTCCTCTTCTCCGCGACCCTGCGCGAGAACATCGCCTACGCGCGCCCCGAGGCGAGCGAGGAGGAGGTGCGTGACGCCGTGCGGCGCGCCGGCCTCGAGGAGTTCGTGGCCTCGCTGCCCGAGGGCCTCGAGACGCTGGTCGGCGAGCGCGGTCTGACCCTCTCCGGCGGACAGCGCCAGCGCGTTGCGATCGCCCGCGCGCTCGTGGCCCGTCCCCGCATCCTGATCCTGGACGACGCGACCTCGAGCGTCGACGCCACCACCGAGTCCCTGATCAAGGCGGCGCTGAGCGAGGTGATGGAGGGTCGCACCACGTTCGTGATCGCCCACCGCCTCTCGACCATCGCGCTGGCTGACCAGATCGTGGTGCTCGAGGGTGGCCGGGTCGCGGCCTCCGGCACGCACGAGGAGCTGCTCGACGACTCGGAGCTCTACCGGCTGATCGCCGAGAAGGGCCTCCCCGACCGGGTCTTCCTCACCCGCAAGGAACCGGAGGCGGCGGGGCTGTGACGGCGCGGCTCAGGGCAGGCTGGCGGCTCATCCGCGGCGACGATCACCGCCTACGCAAGGTGCGCAAGCTGCTGGCGTTGCTGCGCCCATACCGGGGGCGGGTGGTGCTCATGTTCCTGGCCCTGCTCGCGGGGGTGGGCGCGGGGCTGGCCCCGCCGTACCTCGCCGGCCGGGCGATCGACGCCGGCATCCGCTCCCACGACGAGCGGGCCCTGGTGCTGATCCTCGTCGCCTTCATCTTCGCCGCCCTCCTCAACTGGGGGGCCACGTACCTCGAGACCTATCTGATCAACTGGGTCGGCCAGCGGACTCTCCAGGACCTGCGGCTCGCGATCTTCAGCCACCTCCAGCGGCTGTCCATCGGCTTCTACTCGCGCAACCGGGCCGGCGTACTGATCTCGCGGATGACGAACGACGTGGAGGCCCTCGACCAGCTCGTCACCGACGGGATCGTCACCCTGTTCGGCTCGAGCCTCACGCTGATCGGGACCGCGGTCGTCCTCTTCCTGCTCGACCTGCGGCTCGCGCTGGCCACGTTCCTGATCGTCCCGGTGCTGCTCGCCGGCAGCCTGGCCTTCCGGATCGCGTCATCCGGGGCGTACCGCCTGACCCGCGAGAAGATCGCCCTCGTCACCGCCTACCTCCAGGAGACCCTCTCCGGGGTTCGCGTCGTGCGGGCCTTCGGCCAGGAGGAGCGCCACAAGTCCCGCTTCTCCGAGCTGAACGACGAGAACCGCGACGCCAACATGCGCACCGTCTACCTGAACGCGGCCTACTTCCCATCGGTCGAGCTCCTCTCGGCGATCGCCACGGCCGGGATCCTCCTCTACGGCGGCCACCAGGCCATCCACGGGGCGGTGACGATCGGCGTGCTCGCCTCGTTCGTCTTCTACCTGCAGAGCTTCTTCGACCCAATCCAGCAGCTCTCGCAGCTCTACACCACCTACCAGGCGGGCATGGCCGCGCTCGACAAGATCTTCGACCTCCTCGACGAGGAGCCCGACGTGCGCGACGCCCCCGACGCCGTGGACCTCCCCCGACTTCGCGGCGAGATCCGCTTCGAGGACGTGAGCTTCTCGTACGACGGGCGCACGCCGGCTCTCAGCGACGTGAACCTGACCGTGCCGCCCGGCCAGACCGTCGCGCTGGTCGGCGCCACGGGTGCCGGCAAGTCGACGCTGGCCAAGCTGGTCGCGCGCTTCTATGACCCGAGCTCGGGACGGGTGCTGATCGACGGCTACGACCTGCGCACGGTCAGCGAGGCGTCGCTTCGCTCGCAGCTCGGGATCGTCCCCCAGGAAGGCTTCCTGTTCTCGGGCACGATCCGGGACAACATCGCCTTCGGCCGGCCGGATGCCACCGACGAGGACGTCGAGGCCGCCGCGCGCGCGGTCGGCGCCCACGAGTTCATCGAGCTCCTGCCCGACGGCTACGACACCGCGGTCGGCGAGCGCGGCGGCCACCTCTCGGCCGGGCAGCGCCAGCTCGTCGCCTTCGCCCGCGCCGCCGCGGCCGACCCGCGGATCCTGCTCCTCGACGAGGCGACCTCCAACGTCGACGTGTACACCGAGGCGCGCATCGAGCGCGGCCTACGCCGGCTGCTGGCCGGGCGGACGGCGATCGTCATCGCCCACCGGCTCTCCACCATCCGCGGCGCCGGCCGCATAGTGGTGCTCGACGGCGGGCGGATCGCGGAGGAGGGGACGCACGAGGACCTGATCGAGGCCGGCGGCCACTACGCGCGGCTCTACCGCGACTGGGACCACCAGGCGGCCTGAGCGCGGATCCCCGCGCGCCCGGCGGCACTCCCCGACGGCAGAGAACGTGGCGAGGCGCCCAGGGCCCCGTCGCCCTGAGCTGCCTCACCACGCTTCTCGGGGAGGGACCTGCTTTGCTCGTGGGCACGTGACGTCGCCGGCCGTACCGCACGCTGGCGGGCGAGCGCGGCGAGCACCCGTTCGTCATTCGCCACCCGGCTCAGCAGGTTGGGGTCGTCCTGGACGGTGGTCCAGACGAAGGCGTCGCCCAGCACCTCGAAGAGCGGACGTCCGCGCTCGAGCTCGCGCCCGATGTAGACGCCCAGCTCGAGGCGCTCATCAGCGTCCCGCCCGCTGCCGTCGGGCGATTTCGCCCCCCGGACGACGCGGAGGCTCCCGGGACCGGCGCTTCGCCGGGCCCGGGCCACCGCGAGCAGCGGCCACAGAGCGGTCCGCCGCCGGACGGGAACCGAGCGGTCGGCGGGGGACGTCCGGGGACGGCTCCCACTCGACTGCCTGGGCGGTGCCATGCGAGCACCGTGGCAGGGCGCGGGCACGCGGACAATCGCCCCCCGGTGCGGTCCCGGGTTTGAGAGCGCCTCGTACGATCGCTCGTCGTCCGATCGAAGGAGGCCCGGCGGGCGGGGCGCCACTGGTTGCTAGAACCCGGAGAGATGAGCGCCACGGGGCGCCGCATTCGTGTGCTGGTGGCCGATGACCACCCGCTCTACCGCGAGGGCATGGTGCGGGCGATCAAGGAGCGCCCGGACCTCGAGCTGGTCGCGGAGTGCGGCGATGGCCTCGTCGCGCTCGAGGAGGTGCGGAGGCTTCGGCCCGAGGTCGCCGTCCTGGACGTGAAGATGCCGGGACTGGACGGGACCGGCGTGCTCAACGCGGTCTCCCGTGACGGCCTGGGGACCCGGGTCGCGTTCCTCTCGGCCTACCTCGACGGGCCGCTCGTCTACTCGGCGATCGTAGGTGGCGCCGCCGCGTATCTCTCGAAGGGGGCGAGCCGGCGCGAGATCTGCGACGCGATCGTCGCCGTCGCCCGCGGCGAGACCGTTCTAGCGGCCGAGGCCCAGGCGGGCATCGCGCACGAGGTGCGCCTGCGCCGCGGCGACGAGCGGCCGGCCCTGACCGGGCGCGAGCGCGAGATCCTCACCCTCACGGCGCAGGGCCAATCCGCTCCGGAGATCGCCGAGCGGCTGTACCTCAGCACGGCCACCGTCAAGACCCACCTCCATCACCTCTACGAGAAGCTCGGGGTCTCCGACCGCGCGGC
>DASQXU010000184.1:0-2996 GCA_035639555.1 Thermoleophilaceae bacterium | reverse complement strand
GCGCCGTCGAGGTGACCGCCGCGTGCGGGGCGCCGGCGGGGAAGGAGACCGTCCAGAGCGCGATGGTGAGCGGGTTGAGCGCGGTCGCCGCGACGGCGGTGCCGAACGCCTGGCTGGGCGTCGCCACCTCGTGTTCGTCCTGCGCTCCGCTGCGGACGCGAAGGCCACGCCAGAGTGTCCGAGCGCCGATGCCGACCAGAATGGCCACGCTCAGAAGCCCGAGCGCCAGGCCGGCAGCGCGTGCCCCCAGCAGTTGGCCCGCGCCGGCAAGACCGAGCGCCGCGTAGAGGAGGTCGATGGACGCGACAGCCCCGGCCATCGCGACGCCAACGGCAACCGCCCGTCCGCCGCGTAGCACCGACCGGAGGATGAGCAGGGTCACCGGACCCACCTGAGCGGCGAGGACCAGGCCGAGGCCCAGACCGATGAGAAAGAGGCTCATGGTTGCCCCCATACAAGGGGCGCTGCTCCAGGACGGGCCTGGGGCGCGCGCTGCGCGGAGAGACGCTCTAGGAGATGCGTCAGCCGGTCGCGGCGGCCGTGCGCTGGTCGGGCCGGCAACGCCGCTGCGGCTGATCGCGTGAAGGGCAGCGCCGCGGTCGCGGGCCGCGCAGTCTCTTCGCGCCAATCGCAGTGGCGCGGCGATGCGGTCGCACGTGTTCCGCACTCCACCGCTCGCGGTTCGTCGGGCAATCCCGGCGACCGGGGACGAGGCGGCGCCCCCCGCCGCGCCGGCGGGGATGACTGAAGCTTCGCCGCCTCATCGAGAGACAGGCACAGCGGCAGGCCGCCGTTGCTGTCGCGGCACGCGACGCTGTCTACAGACCCTCGACCGCGACCATGTGGAGGGTCGCGGCGCCCTCGCGCAACCGTCTCGCCTCGCGGTACTCCGGCGAGTCGTACCAGCGCCTCGCTGCCTCGAGGTCCTCGAACTCCAGTAGCACCAATCGTTTCGGCCGCCAATCGCCTTCGAGCACTACGACGTCGCCGCCCCGCGCAATGAAACGGCCGCCTCCAGCCGCGATGGCGTCCGGAGAGACGGCCCTGTAGCGCTCGTACCGCTCCGCGTCGTGTACATCCGTCTCGGCGATCACGTAGGCAGGCATAACGCCAGCATAGGCTGGCGCCAGTCCGGCCTCCGCCACTGGACCGAACACCGCGAATTCCGATAGTCAGCGCCCTCGCCGCGGAGGTGGTCGCAACGTCCCAGGCGAGCGCCCGCGGGGCGAGAGCCGGAGGCAGCGGCTCCAACCCCAGAGGAGACGCGCCGGCTACCGCACTGCACGCGCGGCGTTCGCCTGTTGCGGCGCGCGGCTCATCGAGCGACACGGGGAACCGTCATAGTCCCCGCCATGGCCAACCCCATCCACGAACTTCTGCCGGGCATCTTGCACTGGACAGCGCGCCATCCGACCGCCAGGCTCGAGTCGGGCTCGCACTACCTCGTGGAGGAAGGCATCCTGATCGACCCGATCGCACCCCCCGAGGGCTTGCAGTGGTTCGATAACCGCGAGATCCGCGAAATCCTGCTCACGAACCGCCACCACACGCGCTCGGCGTTCGACCTACAGGACCGTCTGGGGGTCCCGATCCGCGCACCGCGGACGGGGATGTACGAGCTGCCCGGCGACCGGGTGCAGCCGTACGACTTCGGCGACGAGCTCAGTGCCGACATCCGGCCCCACGGGATCTCCGAAACGTGGCCCGACGAGACTGCGCTCGAGATCCCGCGCCACCGCGCCGTCGCGATCGCCGACGGTGTCGTCAACTACGACGGCCTCGGGTTCTTTGCCGACTCCCTGCTCGGCGACGACCCCGAGGCGGAGAAACAGCGCCTGCGCGACGGCTTCGCGGCCCTCGCCGCGGAGGTCGACTTCGACCATCTCCTGCTCGCCCACGGGACACCAATCCTCGGCGACGGCCGCGAGCAGCTCAAGCGCTTCGCGGCGGGCTAGCACGCGCCACCCGAAGCGGATGGG
This sequence comes from Thermoleophilaceae bacterium, assembly GCA_035639555.1. GTDB lineage: Bacteria > Actinomycetota > Thermoleophilia > Solirubrobacterales > Thermoleophilaceae > DASQXU01. Next base: position 1,017 of record DASQXU010000184.1, on the reverse strand, counting down.
GACTTGGCCCCTCTGAGGCCTAGGAACCCGCTCGTCGCTATGGCTGAAGTCGATGGGACTGACACGAATGCTCCCGAGCGCCCCTCATCGCGGCATGAAACTGCTCCGCGGGGGCTGACCGTCCGGCGGGCGACCTAGCTTCGGCCGACCGGGACGGGGGCGTTCTGGGAGAACGCAGGCTGGGTAGGCCGTTTACCGCGCGATGGGCTTCGAGCCCGGCTTTTCGGTGGCCGCCCCTGCGACTTGCCCGGTTGCGCCGCGAGCGCGAATCCGTCTGTGTCGTTTGCCCACCGGTTCTCCTGAAAGTCGGCGACGAAGGGAGGATCAGGTGAGGGACATCGGACTCGACGTCCACCGCGACTTCTGCGAGGTGGCGATCGCGGAGGACGGTGAGCTGCGCTCGGCCGGCCGGATCGAGACGACGCCCGAGGCGCTCGAGCTGTTCGCGGAAAGCCTCGGCAGCGACGACCGGGTGGCGCTCGAGGTGACCGGCAACGCCTTCGAGATCGCGGGCATCCTGGAGCCGCACGTCGCTCAGGTGCTGGTGGTCAGCCCTAGCGACACGGGCATCCGCCAGGCCAGAGCGAAGACGGACCGGCTCGACGCCCGCGCGCTCGCCCGCCTGCTCGCCGCGGGCTCGCTCGAAGGCTTGTGGCTGCCCGACGAATGGACGCGGGCGCTCAGGCGCCGACTCCAGCGCCGGGCGCAGCTCGTCAGGGCGCGCACCCGGGCCAAGAACGAGGTTCACGGGGCGCTCGTCCGCCGGCTGATCACGAAGCCGAGAGTCGCGGACCTATTCGGCCAGGCCGGCCGGCGCTGGCTCGCAGACCTGGAGCTGCCGGAGGAGGAGTGTGAGACCGTCGACGGCGCCCTGCGCCAGGTTGACTTCCTCGAGCGGGAGATCGCGCAGGTCGAGGCGCTGATCGCCCGCCAGGCGCTCGACTCGGCGGAGGCAAGGCGGCTGATGACGGTCCCCGGAGTGAACGTGATGACGGCGGCGACGTTCCTGGCCGCGAT
>DASQXU010000183.1:0-8446 GCA_035639555.1 Thermoleophilaceae bacterium | reverse complement strand
GGACGAGGCCATGGTAGCGGCGGATCGCCGCCCCCTGAAGGCCACGAGGATCAACGCCGGCCGCGGTCGAAGTTGAGGTAGAAGCGGCTGGCGGTGGGCTCGGCCTGCCCCTGGTACTTGCTCCCGGTCGCCCGCGAACCGTACGGGCGCTCCACAGGGCCGTCCATGCGCATGAACGAGATCTGGCCGATCGGCATGCCGTGGTAGATCGTGATTGGCAGGTTGGCGACGTTCGAGAGCTCGAGCGTGAGGTTGCCCGAGAAGCCGGCGTCGACGAAGCCCGCCGTCGAGTGGATCAGGAGCCCGAGCCGACCCAGCGAGCTCTTGCCCTCCAGGCGGGCGACCAGGTCGTCGGGGAGCGTGACCTGCTCCAGGGTCTGGCCGAGCACGAACTCGCCCGGGTGCAGGATGAACGGCTCGCGGTCGCCGACCTCGACCAGCTCGGTCAGCCCGTCCATCGGCTGGCGCACGTCGATGAACGGGTAGCGGGCGTTGTGGAAGACTCGAAAGCGACGATCGACACGGACGTCGACGCTCGAGGGCTGGATGAGGTCCGCGTCGAAGGGCTCGATCGTGATCCGGCCGGCGTCGATCTCCGCCCTGATGGTGCGATCGCTGAGTACCACGGCGGGACCGAGTCTAGGCCGGCGGGCGGGCGGGGCGCCGGTGCACTTCCCTCCGCGCCGCTCAGGCGTAGCGCTCGACAACGCCCTCCGCGACCAGCTCGAGGGCCGAGCGCCGAGGGGCCGGGAGCGGGACCTCGCCGAGCACCGCATTGGCCTCCGCCACGTGCCGCAGGGCCTGATCGCGGGCGTCGCGGAGGGCGCCGGTGAGCGCGATCCGCTCGCACAGGCGCGCCGCCTGCCGGGGCTCCCTCACCGAGGAGCGAAGGTCGAGCTCGCGCAGCGAGGGGTCGCGGCCGCGGGCCAGGATCAGCGGGAGGGTGACGGTGCCGTCGAGCAGGTCGGTGCCGCGCGGCTTCCCGGTGCGCTCGGTCGGCCCGGCGACGTCGAGGACGTCGTCGAAGATCTGGAAGGCCAGGCCGATCCGCTCGCCGAAGCGGCCCAGGGCGGCGGTCGCCGCGCGGCCGGCGCCGCCGAGCAGTGCGCCGAGCCGGCAGGCGGCCTCGAACAGGCTCGCCGTCTTCAGCCGGCAGCGCTCCAGGTAGCGCTCCGGGGTAACCCGATCCGCCCACGCGTCCGAGCGCTGCATGAGCTCGCCCTGGACGAGCGCCGACGAGGCCACCGACAGCGTCTCGACCGCCTCCTCGTCGCCCGTGGCCGAGAGCTCGGCGAAGGCGCGCGAGAACAGCAGGTCGCCGGTCGCGGTGGCCGCCTCCCGGCCGCCCTCGGCGAACACCGTCGCCTGGCCCCGCCGCAGCGGCGCACGATCGAGCACGTCGTCGTGGACGAGCGTGGCCATGTGAAGCAACTCGACCGCGACCGCGGCGGCCACCAAGGACGAGCGGTCGGCGCCGTCCGGGGCGGTCAGGAAGACGAGCATCGGGCGCAGGCGCTTACCGCCGGCTGAGAGCGTTCCGGCCGCGTGGCGTCCGAGCATGCGCCCGTGGCTCTCGGCAACCTGCGCGAGCCGCGCCTCGGTCCGGTGGAGCAGGCGCGAGAGCTGGGGGCCGCCGGCCTCCAGCACCGGCCCGAGCTGGGCGGCCACGCCGGCGGGTGCAGCTCCGCTCACGCCGGCCTCACCCCCACGTGGATCGCGATGATGCCGCCCGCGGTCAGGACCCAGCGCACCCGCTCGAGCCCCACCGCGGCGAGCTCTCCGGCCAGCGCTCGAGCGCCCGGGAAGCGACGCACGGAGCTAGGCAGGTAGGAGTAGGCGTCGGAGTCGGCCACCCGGCCGAAGGCGGGCACCGCCCAATCGAACCAGAGCCGGAAGAACCACGAGAGCGGGGGACGCTCGGGGGAGGTGATCTCGAGGACCACGACCCGGCCGCCGGGTCGGGCCACCCGGGCCATCTCCGAGAGACCGGCCCGCAGGTCGGCGAAGTTGCGCGCGCCGAACCCGACCGTGACCGCGTCGAACTCGGCGTCGCCGTACGGGAGCTCGAGCGCGTTGCCCGACTCGAACCGCACGTCCGGGGCCTTGGCTCGGGCTAGCTCGAGCATGCGCTCCGAGAAGTCGACGCCGACCACCTCCCCTCCCTCGCCGACCCGGTCCTTCAGCGCCACGGCCAGGTCACCGGTCCCGGTGGCCACGTCCAGCGCCCGATCGCCGGGCCCCACCCCCGACAGCTCGGCCGCGCGCTCTCGCCAGCGGTGGTGCATGCCCGCGGTCATGACCGAGTTCATCCGGTCGTACACCCCGGCGATGCGGTCGAACATCGCCCTCACCTGATGCTCGGGGAGCGTGCCCGCGGACCGGGGGAGGGCCCTGCCCTGGCCGGCTACGGCGCCCACGGGCGCTTACTTCTCGTTCGCCTTCAGGGACGCGACGAACTGGACAAGCTGGTTGAACTCCTGCGGGTTCTTGTCCCTTAGCTTTGTGTACGCAGGCATCGGCGGGGTCGGGTTGATCAGGGTGCGCGCGATGGCGTCCTTCCCGAGCTTGTCACCGATGGCGGTGAGGTTCGGCCCGAGCGTGCCGCCGTTGTCGCCGACCTTGTGGCAACCGAGGCAACCGGACGCGGCCATCACTTCCTTGCCCTTCTCGTACTGCGGTGCGACTTTCATGTCGATCTGCGTTGGGGCCCCGGCTTTCGCTCCCTCGATCGTGAGGTAGGCCATCAGCGCGACCGTGGCCAGGGCCGCGGTCATTGCGATCGGCCGTCGCAGAGGATTGCGCTCCGGCCCCCGGTCGAAGAACGGGAGCATGATGAGCAGCACCAAGCAGATCGTCGGGATGCCGACCGTGGCAATGAAGACCAGCGCCGGCGGCTTGACCACGCGCAGCAGCTCGAACAGGAAGAAGAAGTACCACTCGGGACGCGGGGTGTAGGTGGTGGTGGTCGGGTCGGCCTTGGGACCGAGCTCGGCGCCGAACAGGATGGCGAGCAGGACGATGATGCCGAGCACAATCATCGCCATGACGCTGTCCTTGGCCACGGCATAGGGGAAGAACGGCTTCCCCTGGTTCTTCAGGATCGAGTACTCGCGGAGGTACTGCTCCTTCTCGCGGGCGTTCACCTGGTCAGATCTCTTCCTTCAGCAGATCCTTCTTCTCGGCCTTGAGCCACGGGGGTGCCGAGGTGCCGAGCTTGACTACGAGGTAGAGGTGGGCTCCGATCAGGGCGATGATCAGGCCGGGGATGAGCAGCATGTGGATCGCGTAGAAGCGGCTGAGCGTGGTGGCGCCGAACTCGGCGCCGCCGCGTAGGAAGTCGGCGAGGTAGGGACCGATAAAGGGACCCGACGCGTTGATGTTCACGCCCACCACCGTCGCCCAGAGGGAGCGCTGGTCGAAGGGAAGCAGGTAGCCGGTGAAGCCCATCGCCAGGGTCAGGACGAGCAGCACCACGCCGATGATCCAGTTGAGCTCCCGCGGATATTTGTAGGCGCCGAACACGAACGTGCGCCCCATGTGCAGGAAGATCAGGATGATCATCACGGTGGCGCCCCACTTGTGCATCCCGCGGACGAACTCCCCGAGGAACACGTCGTTCGTGATGTGGGAGGCCGAGGAGTAGGCCCGGCTCGGATCCGGCTCGTAGTACATCGCCAGGAAGACGCCGGTGACCGCCTGGGAGAGGAAGGCGAAGAGCGTGGCCGAGCCGAGCGTGTAGTACCAGTTGGTCCCCTTCGGGATCTTGCGGAGGAGCATCGCCCGAAGGAACGGGCTGGCCCCCGAGCGCTCGTCGAGCCAGCCGACGACCGATACGGCGCCCTCGACCGCCTGGTCCTTGAGCTTGGGGGACGGCGGCACGGCCCCGGGCGGGCCCGGACGCCCGTCGCGGCCGTTGCGACCGCCCGTAGAGCCCGGCCGCGGCGGGGTGGGACGGAGGAAGCGGGGGAGGGGGGGTGTGAGCTTCATGTCGTCGGCCTCTTGGGGTAGAGGTACTTCCAGAGCCCGTCGAGGTGATTCGACGGGTCGCGCGGGGAGAAGCGCTGGAGGTGCGAGTTGACCGAAAAGCGCGCGCCGACCTGCACCCGACCCTTCTCCGCCCGCGTATAGAAGCGGTCGAGCGGGCGCACCGGCGGGCCGCCGATCACCTTGCCTTGGAAGTCATAGATACCGCCGTGGCATGGGCAGATGAACTTCTCCGACGCCTGCACGTAGCGCACCGGGCAGCCCAGGTGAGCACAGCGGGTGGAGACCGCGACGTAGGGCTGGTCCTTGTTGCGCGGGTTGTCGAGCTTGGGGTTGAAGCGCCGGACGTAGATGGTGGTCTTCCCAACCTCGCCGATGTCGGGGACGAGGTTGATGACCCTCGGTACGTAGGTCCGGTCGTTGAAGTCCGATTCGGCGCCGACGTCCTGCCACTGGTAGTGGATGCTCTTCTCGAAGATCGGCCCGAGGGCGAACCCGAGGGCGGGCAGCCCGAACGCGGCGGTGGCGATCCCGCCGGCCGCCATCGCGGTCCCGGTCATCAGCCGGCGGCGGGTGATGGTCTCGCCCTCGAACGCGCCGGCGAGCCCGCGGTCGGCGGTGTAGCGCGACTTGCGCTTGTCGGGCTGCTGTGAGGGCTCGTCGGGCACTTAGGGAGGGGCGAGACCTGTATTCAACGCCCGGCGAAGTCTACGGTCAACATCGCGACGGCCGTCACAAGGCGCATTCCAGAGCGGAAAAGCCGCCCTAGGCCGCGGGCGACGGGCGCTGGCGAAAGCACTGGCGCGCCCCCGGGCCGCCCTCCGGGGAGAGGGCGCGGGGACTCACCCGCCACAGCTCCTCGGCGATCTCCGGGCGACCCTCCAGGTGTGCGCGAGCGCAGAGCGAGATCAGGTCCGAAAGCTCGGCGATGGCGCGGAGATCGCCGCCCGCGGCTAGGCGGGAGAGCCCGAGGGCGAAGAGCGCGTCGCCGGCGAGCAGGCGCATGTCCTCGTCCATCCTCCGGAACGCGCGCGAGCGCCCGTAGTGCATGAGATAGCCCTCGTAGACCGCCTCGAGCACGAACGCGCGGTCCTCGTCCTGGACCACCCGCGCGAATCGGTCGGGGCCCGGCTCGGGCACCGCGTGGGGTGCGAGCCACGGGCCGGCCTCGGCGACGACCGCGGCGAGAACGCTCAGCTCGCCACCTCCTCGAGCGCCTCGCGCGCGGCCGCGAGCGTCCGCTCAACGTGGGCGTCGGTGTGGGCGAGCGAAGGGAACCACGCCTCGAACTGGGAGGGCGGCAGGTAGACGCCACGCTCGAGCATCCCGCGGCAGAACGCGGCGTGGGCCTCGAGGTCGCAGTCGCGGGCACCGGTGTAGTCGCGCGGCGGGGAGGCGGAGAAGAACAGCGTGACGAGGCCGGTCGTGCTCGCCGTGGACGCGGGCACCCCGGCACCGGCCGCGGCGTCCTCGAGCCCGTCGGCGAGCGCCCGGGTCAGCCGAGCGAGTCGCTCGTACGCCGCCTGGTCGAGAAGCCCAAGCGTCGCGATCCCGGCCGCCGTCGCCAGCGGGTTCCCCGACAGGGTTCCCGCCTGGTAGACCTCGCCCGCGGGCGCCACCAGCTCCATGAGCTCGCGCCCCCCGCCGTAGGCGGCGGCCGGCAGCCCGCCGCCGATGACCTTCCCGAGGACGGTCAGGTCGGGGGCGACGGCTTCGACCGCCTGGGCGCCGCCCGGGGCGACCCGGAAGCCCGAGATCACCTCGTCGAAGACCAGCAGCGCCCCGGCCGAGTCCGCCCGCTCGCGCAGGAAGGGTAGGAAGCCGGGCTCGGGCGGGACGAACCCCATGTTCGCCGGATAGGGCTCGCAGATCACCGCCGCGACCTCGCGCTCGGACAGCGCCCGCTCGACCGCCTGGCGGTCGTTCCACGGGATCACGGTCGTGTCGGCGGCCTGGCCGACGGTGACCCCCGGGCTCGCCGGGATCCCCGCGGTGGCGAGGCCCGAGCCGCCCTCGGCCAGAAGCCCGTCCACGTGCCCGTGATAGGCGCCGGCGAACTTGACCACGGTGTCGCGTCCAGTGGCCGCGCGCGCCAGCCGGATCGCGCTCATGGCCGCCTCGGTCCCCGACGAGGTCATCCGGAGCATCTCCACCGCGGGCATGCGCGCGCTCACCTCGGCCGCCAGCTCGACCTCGGCCTCGGTGGGGGCCCCGAAGCTCGTCCCGGCGCCGACCGCGGCGGTGACCGCCGCGACCACGTCCGGCTGGGCGTGACCGGCGATCAGCGGTCCCCACGACATGACCCAGTCGACGTAGCGATTCCCGTCCACGTCGATCAGCTCGGCGCCCTCGCCCCTGGCCACGAAGATCGGGTCGCGCCCGATCGCCCGCATGGCGCGGACTGGTGAGTTGACCCCGCCGGGTAGGAGCTCGAGCGCGCGGCGGTAGAGCTCCTCCGAGCGGCTCCGGGTCAGCTGTGCTCCGCCTCCCACCGCTTGTGATCGTCGGTGAAGTACAGGAGACGGATCTTCTTGAATTCGGTCGAGGAGTACAGCGTGCGCCGGTCGACGATGCCGGTGGCCGCGGCGATCGAGTCGAGGATGGCGTCGCACTCCTCCTTGGAGCGCCCGTGGGCCATGGTGAACACCGAGTAGGGCCAGTCGGGGTAAGTGGGACGCTGGTAGCAGTGCGAGATGCCGCGGAAGGCGGCCATGCGCGGCCCGAGCTCCATGATGCGCTCCTCGGGCACGCGCCAGACGCCCATCCCGTTGGCCGAGAACCCGGCCCGGCGGTGGTAGAGGATCGCGGCCACCCGCCTCAGGATCCGGCGCTCGCGCATCGACTCGAGGTGACGAAGCAGATCGGGCACCGGTAGCCCGAGCTCCGCGGCCGCGCGGGCGTAAGGCTCCGGCATCGGCGCCATCGGCCCCTGGGTGGCGCGGATCACCGCGATATCGAGCTCGGACAGGTCGGCCGGCTCGGGGTCGGCCGGCTCGACCGCCTCGGCGGCCGCCGCGAGGGCGTCCGTCCCCTTCTCCATCTCGAGGTCCATGCGGATCTTGAACAGCCGCAGCGTGGGGAGCTGACGCATCGACTGCGCGCCGGTCAGCCGCTGAAGCGCCTCGAGCGTCCCCCCTAGCCCGAGCCGCGAGTCGGGCTCGACGGCGATCGTAAACCAGAGGTTGAAATCGTGGTTGCGGAGGTAGTTGTGCGAGACGCCGGGGTGCGAGTTGATGATGCTGGCCGCGCGGTGAGGGTTCTCGGGATCGACCTTGGCGGCGACCAGCATCGACTTGTAGCCGAGCACCCTGGTGTCGAAGATCGGGGTGATCTCGCGGATGATCCGGGCCTCGAGCAGGCGCCGGGTGCGGCGCAGCACCTCCCCCTCGTCGGTGCCGGCCACACGGCCGACCTCGGCGAACGGCCGTCCGGCCAGCGGGAAGCTTCCCTGGAGGAGGTTCAGCAGCCGCCGGTCGAGCTCGTCCAGGGGCACCGCGGCCCCGCCCTTCCGGGCGCGGACCTTCGGCACCGCGGCCCTCACTGAAGCCATCGGGCCACGTCGGGGGCGAAGTAGGTGACCACCACGTCGGCGCCCGCGCGGCGGATGGCGGTCAGCGATTCGAGCACCACCGCCCGCTCGTTCAGGTATCCGGCCGCGGCCGCCGCCTTGATCATCGAGTACTCGCCGCTCACGTTGTAGGCGGCCACCGGAACGCGGGTCGCCTCCTTGACCCGCCGCACGACGTCGAGGTACGGCAGAGCCGGCTTGACCATCACCATGTCGGCCCCCTCCTCGACGTCGAGCAACGCCTCCCGCACCGCCTCCTCGGCGTTGGCCGGGTCCATCTGGTAGGTCCGGCGGTCGCCGAACGCGGGGGCCGAGTCCGCCGCCTCTCGGAAGGGCCCGTAGAAGGCCGACGCGAACTTGGCCGAGTAGGCGAGGATCAGCGTGTCCTTGAAGCCCTCATGATCGAGCTGCGAGCGCAGCGCACCCACCCGCCCGTCCATCATGTCGCTCGGCGCCACCGCGTCGGCGCCGGCCGCGGCGTGCGAGATCGCCGTGTGGGCCAAGAGCTCGAGCGTCACGTCGTTGTCCACGGAGCCGTCCTCCCGCACCACGCCGCAGTGGCCGTGGGAGGTGTACTGGCAGAGGCACACGTCGGTCATGACGACCAGCTCCGGGTGGGCCTCCTTCAGGGCCCGCACGGCGAGCTGGACGACGCCCTCGTCGTCATAGGCGCCCGAGGCTCGCTCGTCCTTCTCGGCCGGCAGCCCGAACAGGAGCACGGCGGGGACGCCGAGCTCGCGCGCGGCGCCGGCGTCCACGACGGCCTGGGAGATCGAGAGCCGCTCGACCCCGGGCATGGCCTCGACCGGCGTGCGCCTTTCCTCCCCGAGCTGCACGAACATCGGGTAGACCAGGTGCGACGGAGCCAGCTCGGTCTCGCGCACCATGCCGCGC
>DASQXU010000182.1:0-4639 GCA_035639555.1 Thermoleophilaceae bacterium | reverse complement strand
GGCGGGCCGGGCGCCACGCCAGTGTGGACGCCCGCGGACAAGGACGGCTTCGGCACCGCCACCGCGGTCTCGAGCAAGGTCTGGCACACGCTCGAGGACGGCCGGCTGACCGAGGTCTACTACCCGGACCTCGGAACGCCGAGCGTGCGGGACCTGCAATTCATCGTCAGCGACGGCAAGACGTTCGCCGAGCGCGAGACCGATTCGACCAACCACCGAACCGAGCTCGCGGACCCGAGGAGCCTCACCTACCGGCAGGTGAACACCGCGAAATCGGGTGCCTACCGGATCACGAAGACCTACGTCGAGGACCCGGGACGCAGCTCGCTGCTGGTCGATGTCAAGTTCGAGTCACTGACCGGCAAGAAGCTGAGCCTCTACGTGCTCTACGACCCATCGCTCTCGAACGATGGGACCGACGACTCCGGCTCGACGTCGGGCGCGACGCTGCTCGCCTCCGACGGCAAGAGCGCGAGCGCGCTCGCCGCGGCGCCGGCCTTCACGCGCACGTCGAACGGCTACCTCGGCGCGAGCGACGGCTGGACCGACCTGCGGAGTGACTTCAAGATGGACTGGACCTACGGCTCGGCGCCGACCGGGAACGTGGTGCAGACCGCGGAGACCGGGCTGACCGGTTTGCCGGGCAGCCAGCAGCTGACGCTCGCGCTCGGCTTTGGGGGCTCGAGCTCGTCCGCCGCCGCCGCGGCCTCGGCGTCCCTGTCCGGCGGCTTCGCGGCCGCCTCCTCGGCGTACGAGGCCGGCTGGCACGGGTACCTCGATGGGCTCTCGCCGGAGCCGGCGAGCGCGACGCCCTACGGCCCGACCTACGACGTCTCGGTGATGACCCTCGCCGCCCACGAGGACAAGACCTACCGGGGCGCCTACATCGCCTCACCGACGATGCCGTGGGTCTGGGGGACCGGGCTCGAGAATCCCTCCGGTGCGTACCACCTCGTCTGGGCGCGCGATCTCTACCAGATCGCCACCGCGCTGCTGGCCGCCGGCGATCGCGCGGGCGCCGACCGGGCGCTGGCCTACCTGTTCGATCGCCAGCAGAAGCCCGACGGCTCCTTCCCGCAGAACTCGACGGTCGATGGAACGCCGCACTGGACGAACCTCCAGCTCGACGAGGTCGCGTTCCCGATCGTGCTCGCCTGGCAGCTCGGGAAGACGGACCCGACGACGTACCAGCACGTGAAGAAGGCGGCCGACTTCATCGTCAACTTCCCGAACGCGCCGTTCACCCCCCAGGAGCGCTGGGAGAACCAGAGCGGGTACTCGCCGGGGACGATCGCCGCCGAGATCGCCGGCCTGATCGCCGCCGCCGACCTCGCCCGGAAGAACGGCGACATGTCCTCGGCCGCCGTCTACGAGCGGACCGCCGACGACTGGCAGAAGCGGGTCGACGGCTGGACCGCCACGACCAACGGGCCCTACTCGCCGCGCCCGTACTACCTCCGCCTGACCAAGGACGGCAAGCCGAACGCCGGCACCGCCTACAACATCGGCGACAGCGGTCCGACCGTCGACCAGCGCAAGGTGGTCGATCCGAGCTACCTCGAGCTCGTGCGGCTCGGGGTCAAGCCGGCGAACGACCCGGTGATCCGCAACACCGTGAGCGTCGTGGACCAGCAGCTCGCCGCCGGCCAGACGAGCGGCCGCTATTTCTGGCACCGCTTCAACTTCGACGGCTACGGCGAGCAGAAGAACGGCGACCCGTGGAACGTCGGCTTCCCGTCGAACCCGACCGAGGTCTGGTCGAACAACACGACGATCGGTCGCAACTGGCCGATCTTCGGCGGGGAGCGCGGCGAGTACGCGCTATCGACCGGCGACTCGTCGGGCGCGCGGACCCGGCTCGGGCAGATCGCCGCAGCCGCCAATGACGGGTACATGATCCCCGAACAGGTCTGGGCCCCGGACTTCCCGCCCGCGGGCCAGCCGGGCTTCCCGCTCGGCGAGGGCACGTTCTCGGCCACGCCGCTTGCCTGGTCCCACGCGCAGTTCGTCCGGCTGGCCTGGTCGATCCAGGCCGGGCGCCCGATCGAGCGGCCGAGCATCGTGGCGTGCCGCTATGCGGCGGCCTCCTCGGGGGGGTGCCCGTAGCACGACCCCAGCCCGCGGTCGGGGCCCGAAGTGAGGGGCGGCGGTCCCGTCATGAGTCCCCGGAGGTCCTCGCTCGGTCCCGCCGCCCATCAAGAGACCGGATGCGACCACCGATCTCCCTCGGGGCGACCGCTACCCGGAGCACGGGGTGAAAACCCCACTACGTACGCGCCGCGGCCGGCGAAAGCCGCTCCTCGGTCGCCATGAGGTGGTGCTAGCGTCTCCGGTCGGCACCGGACACCGGGATGGGGAGCTCGGTGAAACACGTCGTTCTGGTCGCGGTCGTCGCGCTCGTCGTCGCGCTCGGCGCTTCTGCCGAAGCTCCGCTCGCCCGAGCAACCGCGCCCTCCGCGGTCAGGCCGTGGATCGAGCTCGAGCTGGAAGCGATCGCCGCGCATTCCACGAACCCGCCACGGGCCTCCCGCGCGCTTGCCCATGTGAGCCGCGCGATGTATCGGGCCGCGCTCTCAGGACGTCGAGGCCGCGACGATGCGGTGGCCGGCGCGGCGTCGACGGTGCTGCTTCTTCTGTATCCGGATGGGGCCGGCCGCGTAAGCGCGCTCGCAGATCGGCTCGCCGACGTCGCCGGCGCCGCCTTCGCACGCGGACGCTGGGTGGGCGCTTGCTGATCGCGCGCGCGGACTCGGACCGGTCGAATCGGGTCTGGACGGGGACTCCGCCCACCGGACCGGGCTACTGGGTTCCGACCCCTCCCGCCTTCGTCTATCCGCCGCTCGAGCCCCTGGCCGGCACCTGGTTGCCGTGGAACATCCGCGAGGGCTCGCAGTTCCGTCCCGGTCCTCCACCGGCGTACGGCAGCGCTCGGCTCCTCAGCGAGGTTCAGGAGGTGTACGCGGTCCGGCAGGGCCTGACCGCCGAGCAGAAGCGCATCGCCGACTACTGGGCGGACGGAGCCGGGACGGCCACGCCACCCGGGCACTGGAACCGCATCGCGCTCGGGCTCGTCGGCGGCCGGCGCTGGTCCACGCTTCGCGAGAGCCGGTTGTTCTCCGCGCTCAACACCGCCCAGGCCGACGCGTTCATCGCCTGCTGGGACGCGAAGTACACATACTGGTCGCTCCGGCCGGTGACCGCCATCCGCCGGCTGCTCGATCCCTCGTGGCTGCCCTACATCGCGACGCCGCCCTTCCCCTCGTATCCGTCGGGCCACTCGACCACCTCGGCCGCGGCGTCCACCGTCCTCGGCGCGTTCTTCCCGGGTCGGGCCCGGCAGCTCCACGCCATGGCCGAAGAGGCGGCGATCTCGCGCCTCTATGCCGGCATCCACTACCGAAGCGACAACGAAGCGGGGCTCGAGCTGGGCCGCCGTGTGGGCGCCGTCGCCGTCCGCGCGTACCGCGTCGGGCGACTTCGCGTGGCGGCCACCACCCACCTACCGCGGGCGGCGGACTGACTCGGCGGCGTTCAGGCGAGCCAGTTGACCCGCGGGATCAGTGCCCGGTCGAACCGCTCGAGGCCGGCGTCGCCCACCCGGTCGAGCTCCTCGAGGCAGCGCTCGGTCGCCGCGATCAGGCCGTCGACGTCCACGTTCATGCACCCGCCTCTGAAGGGCTCGAGGTAGGAGATGCCGCGGCGCCACAGCGCGCGTGCGCCGGAGGGGTTGCCGCGGCGCAGGTGCTCGAACCCGACACCGACCTGGAGGATGCCCTGGTAGAGGTAGCGGACGGGGTCGGGCTCGGCGATCCACTCCTCCTCGAGCGTCTCGTGCTGCTCGAAGAACTCCCCGCGGTTGAACTGCTCGATGCCGGCCCGCAGGCGGGGCGGAGGCGGCTCCGAGCAGCGGCGGCTCCGCTGTCCCCGGCCGGGGCGGTGGCGCGCCTCTTGCAACGCCCGATGCTCCGAGCGCGGCCGTCAGGCTGCGGCCGGCGGCTCCTGGACGAGCTTCGGCGTGCTCCAGGGCTCGCGTAGGCGGCGCTCGAGCTCATCGCCGAGATCGCCGACCGGCAGCCGTATCTGCGAGAGCGAGTCGCGGTCGCGCAGCGTGACGGTGTCGTCCTCGAGCGTCTGCCCGTCGATCGTCACCCCCCATGGGGTGCCGATCTCGTCCTGGCGGCGGTAGCGGCGCCCGATGGAGCCCCCCTCGTCGAACTCGGCCGGCAGCCGGCTCCGCAGCTCCTCGTAGACCGCCCGCGCCTTCTCCGGCATCCCGTCCCGGGAGACGAGCGGGAGGACCGCCACCTTGACCGGGGCGAGCCGGGGATGTAGGCGCAGCACGGTCCGGCGCCGGCCCTCGACCTCCTCCTCGTCGTAGGCGTCGACCAGGAACGCCAGCATGGCGCGGTCGGCACCGGCGGAGGGCTCGACCACGTGCGGGACGTAGCGCTCGCCGGTCGCGGTGTCGACGTACTCGAGCTTCTCGCCCGAGAACCGGGCGTGCTGGGTCAGGTCGTAGTCGCCCCGGTTCGCGATCCCCTCGAGCTCCGACCATCCCATCGGGAAGAGGTACTCGACGTCCGAGGTCGCGATCGAGTAGTGGGAAAGCTCGTCCGGGCCGTGCTCGCGGAGCCGCAGG
>DASQXU010000181.1:0-2329 GCA_035639555.1 Thermoleophilaceae bacterium | reverse complement strand
AGAAGCAGGCGATTACCAGCGACTTCCGATGGAGCTAGCCGGACTCGAACCGGCGACCTCCTGGTGCGATAAGCCGGCATCCGGCAAATTCGGCGCGAGAAGATGGCGATTTGCAGGAGCTTCGCGCAGCTGGTCGGAGGCGCCACTCGGAGTAGATAGCGGCGGATATCTGCGGATTCCCCTTGGATTCAGGCACTCTCCGCGATTAGTGCCTGAATCGAAACCCGCGCCTCGGCGCCGCGGCGGGCTGCCACACTCGTCAGCCCCGTAGCGCTTCCGAACTGCCAGGGCTCAAGCAAGCAGGTGAACGCGTGCGAGCGGATCACGCGGCGGCCACCGGCGGTGATGCTCGCCGAGGAGCGCCCGCACGTGCGTCGCAGCGAAGCTGCCGCACTCGGTCGAGCCGCGTGCGGAACCACGCAGTGCTCGACAGCAAGAGCCGCCGGCGTGGCGACTACTCCGCCGGCACTCGGTCCCACAGGTCGTTGAACGAGATGCTGTCGTAAAAGGCAGTGCCGTCGATGACCTTGCCGTCCCGCATCTTCATGAACCAGGCGTAGCTGTTCTCGTACGGCCGGCCGTCATTGGCCGTGGACCGTCCCAGAGGACGATCACGGTATCTCCGTCGGCGTGAATCGAGCGGATCGCGATCGGTCGGAACGGGTCGCCGGAGGCGGCGAAGCGGGCGCCGAACGGGCGCAGGACCTGGTCGACGAACTGTTGTTTGCTGGCGTACTCCCCCGACGCGTGCGAGTGACCCTCGATGCGCCAGACCAGCTCGGGGGCGAACACCTCGGCGATGGCGGCCGTCCCGGCCTGCCAAGCCTCGAACGCCTGGCGGATGGTCTCGCGGTTGGCTTCGGTCTGCTGGGTGAACGCTTCGGTCATCGTCCCTCCCGGCGGTTTGGGCGCTCGGTCGACCAGGAGATGATCGCGATGCTCCGCCTCGGCAGTGGCGCGCCTGCGTAGCGGGGACTTCCGCTCCGCCCGGAGGCTGTCGCACAAACCCCGGAGGAGCCCTCTGGAGCCTTTCTAGGCGCCCCGCTCGGAGAGCCGAGATCCGTCGATCAGGTGCTGGCCGCGAAGCCTGACCTGGCGGGCTAAGCCGCTTTGGCGGCCGATTCCGCCGCCGTGTAGCCCGTTTCTCCATGCGGCTTTGTGAGAGAGCCTCGCGCGCGAAAGGAGGATTTTCGACGGTGGGGTGTGCAAGGAGCTGCAGCTAAGCCGAGGGCCGGGCGCCGGTTGCAGGGGCGGACGCGCCCCGGTGACGAGCGCCCTACGTGGCTTCGGTGACGAACCAGATGCTCGGCTGTCCCTGGACCCCCGCCTCGGTCATCCTTTGGCGCAAGCGGTCCGAGGAGGCGAACGACTCGGCCTGCTCTCGCGTCTCGAAGTCGTGCCAGACGGTCACGTCGTTTGGGTCGTCTACCGACTGGTAGACAGCGTGATCGGTCACGCCCATTCCGCGACGCTCCTCGTCGAAGTCGTCGTAGACCTGCCTCCAGGCCGTGTAGTCGGCGACCGGATGGCGAACAAACAGCCGGACCATCGAATCCTCACTCCTCGAGGGGCAGTTCGCGGAAGCTAGCATGCGCCGGCACGCTCGGCCCGTTCAGTGGGTGGGGATTGACGTCAAGCGCTGGTCCTCCCCGCTCGGAGCGTCACCGGGGGGATAGAAGCGGACTCCAGCGCGGGAACGGCACCCTCGGATCGGGCTGGCTGTTGGTGCTGAGGGCCGGAGTGGCGTCGCCGCCGGCCATTGAGGCGGCCTCCACCGGCCGACCGGAGGGCTCGCCTTCACATGTCCGGACGTCGGCCGTCAGAGGCAGTCCGGCGGCTGGGGCCGCCGTCCCGGCCACGGGAGCTGGGCCGTCCCAGTCGAGGACCGCGGTGATCGTGTCGCCGAGCGGATCGGCGTCGATCGAGATGGACCGCAGCCCGAAGTCGAGCGCCGGCGGCTCGGGGTCACGGCACCACGTCAGATAGTCGCCCGCGGTGATTCCGTCGAGTTCGAGGGTCAGGGTCTGGAGTGACATGGTGTCTCCCTTCCTGCGCCCGGAGGGCGCGTTGGCGTCGCTCAGCGGAGCCGTTCGAGCACGCTCCGCTCGACCGCCGCCCGGCCGGCGAACGTCTGCAGCGGCGTGATGGTCCAGTCGAGGACTCCCCACGCGGGCAGGTCGCGGACCATTCGGTCGATCGCGTCGTTGTCGTCGGCCTCGGCGATGAACACGAATGCGCGGTCGGCCGCGGGCAGGCCGCCGGCGACGATGGCCCCCTCCCGCTCGAGGGCGAGCAACGCCTCGAACGTCGGGAGGATGCCGTTCTCGAG
>DASQXU010000180.1:0-6877 GCA_035639555.1 Thermoleophilaceae bacterium | reverse complement strand
CTCGGAGTCGCCCCTGCTCTCCGAGCGGGCGCGCATGGCGAGCGCCTCGGGCTCGAGGTCACGGAACACGTGCTCGGCGTAGTTCAGCTCGGCGCCCGGGAACCACTTGGCGCCCGGCATCCGTCGGTCGGTCAGGACACGCCCGTACGGCTTCGACGCCTTGACGTCGAAGAAGTCCCAGATCGACCCCCAGAAGCCCTCCAGGTCGTCGACCGACCAGCGCCAGAGCTCCCCGTAGTCGTCGAACCCGAGTCCCCGCGCATCCTGAAGCCAGCGCATGTAGCGGGTCAGGGTCGTCCGCTCGCGCGCCTCCTCGGATGGCGTCCAGAGCAGCTCGCCGCGTTCGTGGCCGGCCATGGCCGCAGGCTAGCGCCCTGCCCCGAGCATTGGAACCGGCTCGCTCCCGATGCCTCAGCCCGGCCCTATCCGCCGGGCGGTCCCGCGGGGAAGCACTCGTCGGCCGTGCCGTGCATTTGGGCGAAGCTCCTGACGGTCTGGCCCGGCGGTCCGCCCTGGGACTTCAGGAAGTGCGCGATCTGCGCGCGCTGACCCGGGAAGCCGAACCCCTGACCGGGTGCGAGCGCCGACGAGCCGGCGCCGACGCAGCTCGCGTTCCCGCTCACCGAGGCTGGCGCGGCGCCCGCGCCCGGAGCGGCGAGCGCCAGCACCGCGACCGCTCCCACCGCGGAAGCGACGCGACGTGTACGACGATGCATGGAACACCCCCCTCGGGTTGGTGGCCGATGCGTCTCCGGTTGCCCGGGGATCGCCGCCGCTAACCCAAGCGGGCGGTCAGACCGGCGTGACCGGGTTGTGCTTCTCCGGCCAGCGCCGCGACCGGGACGCGTACTGGGAGAAGCGGCCGACGAGCTCGTCGCGCAGGTCCTCGGGCTGGACCACGGCGTCGACCACCAGCTCGGAGGCGAGGTGGAGGATGTCGATCTCCTGCTTGTACTCGGCCCGCAGCGCCTCGACGCGGCGGGCCCGCTCCTTCGGGTCCTCGATCGCCTGGATCTGGTTGTAGAAGACCGCGTTGATCGCGGCCTCGGGCCCCATGACCGCGATCTTCGCCGTCGGCAGCGCGATGCAGGCGTCGGGATCGTAGGCCGGCCCGGCCATCGCGTAGAGGCCGGCGCCATAGGCCTTGCGCACGATCACCGAGAGCTTGGGCACGGTGGCCTCGGACACCGCCGAGATCATCTTCGCGCCGGCGCGGATGATGCCCTGCCGCTCGACGTGGGTCCCGATCATGAAGCCCGGCACGTCGGCGAGGAACAGCAGGGGGACGTTGAACGCATTGCACGTCCAGATGAAGCGGGCGGCCTTGTCGGCCGAGTCGACGAAGAGGACGCCGCCCTTGACCTTCGGTTGGTTGGCGACCACGCCGATCGCCCGCCCCTCGAGCCGGGCGTAGCCCACGATCAGCTCCTTGGCCCAGCGGTCCTGTACCTCCAGGAACGAGCCCCCGTCGACCAAGGCGTCGATCAGCTCGCGCATGTCGAACGGCCGGTTCTCGTCTTCGGGGATCAGCTCCCGGATGGGCGACGAGTGGGCGGGCGGCTCGGGCGGAGCGGTCGGCGGGTCGTCGGTGAACCGCTGAGGGAAGTAGGAGAGGTATCGCTTGGCCAGGTCGATCGCCTCCTCGTCCGAGCCGACCAGGAAGTGCCCGCAGCCTGAGTCCGCCGTGTGCATGCGGGCGCCGCCCATCTCCTCGAGCGTCACCTTCTCGCCGATCACCATCTCGGCCATGCGGGGCGAGCCCAGGTACATGGAGGCGTTGCCGTCGCGCATGATCACCACGTCGCAGAAGGCGGGGATGTAGGCACCTCCCGCCGCGCTCGGGCCGAGCAGCACGCAGACTTGGGGAACCACCCCCGATAGCTGCACCTCGGTGAAGAAGATCCGCCCGGCGTGGCGGCGGCCGGGGAACATCCGCACCTGCTCGGTGATCCGCGCCCCGGCCGAGTCCACGATGTAGACGATCGGCACCCGGTGCTCGAGGGCCTGCTCCTGAATGCGGATGATCTTCTCGACCGTCTTCGGGCCCCAGGAGCCGGCCTTGACCGTGGGGTCGTTCGCCATGAGGCACACGGCCCTGCCGGCGACCCTCCCCATGCCGGTGACCACGCCGTCGGCGCCGAAGCCCTCGTGCTCCCAGTTGGCGAGGAGGCCGTCCTCGGTGAACGAATCGGAGTCGAGCAGGCGGGCGACTCGATCGCGCACCGGCAGCTTGCCCTGCTGCTCGGACCGCTCGTGGTGGCGGGCGGGGCCGCCGCCGCGGGCCCGCTCGAGCGCTTCGGCCAGGTCGATCACGATGGACGATTATCGCGCCCGCCGGCGCGGGGGCGGCCGAGCCGCTCGCCAGTCGCCCGCCACCGACCGGCGCTATAGCCTCCGATCCCTGTCTTCGGTACTCAGAGCGCGGGGAGGCCACATGCCACTGGTCGAAGTCGAGGATCGCGGAGCGGTACGCCACGTCGTCCTCCGGAGGCCCGAGAAGCGGAACGCGCTGAACCGCGAGCTGATCCAGGCGCTCGGCGCCGCGCTCGAGGCCGCCGCGAGCGAGGGCTCGGTCCGCTGCCTCGTGCTGAGAGGGGCGGGGCCGATGTTCTCCTCGGGCATGGACCTGAACGACCTGCGTGCGCTGGCCGAGGCGCCCACCGGGCTGCGCGGCTTCCGGCGCTCGATCCTGCAGTGGTGGAACCTGCTCGAGGAGATGCCGAAGCCCACGATCGCCCAGATCCACGGCGCCTGCCTCGGCGGTGCCTTCGAGCTCGCGCTCGCCTGCGACCTCCGGGTGATGGCGGAGGACGCCGTGGCCGGGATCCTGGAGGCCCGCGTCGGCCTCCTCCCCGACCTCGGCGGGTGCTCGCGGCTTCCCGCCGTGGTCGGCCTCGGCGTGGCCAAGGAGCTGATCATGACCGGCAGGCTTATCGACGCCCGCGAGGCCCAGCGGATCGGGTTCGCCAACCGCGTCGCCCCGGCGAGCGAGCTCGACACCGCCGTCGAGGGGCTGGCCGCTGAGCTGCTCGTCTGCGCCCCGCTCGCCGTCGGGCTGGCCAAGCGTGTTATGGACGCCGCGGCCAAGCCCGCGCTCGCCGCGACACTCGAGCAGGAGGTGCTTGCCCAGGAGATGCTCGCCGCGAGCGACGACTTCGCGGAGGGCGCCCGCGCGTTCCTCGAGAAGCGAGACCCCGAGTTCGCCGGGCAGTGAAGAACCGAGCCCGGGGCTGGCCCGGGCTCGATGCGGCCAAGGCGGGTCGGGGGAACCAATATGCCGATACGCGCCCTGGCGCCTGGTTCGAGTGTACCCCGGGCCGGCAGGAATTAACCCCCAATCGGGGACCGGACTGCCGCTCGGGAGTAGAGATCAGGCGTCGTGCCAGTCCACCGGCCCGGCGGTGAGCAGGTGACTTCCGAGCGGGCGCCCGAGGAGCTCCTGGACCGACCGGGCGCAGCCGACGAGGGCCTCCAGGTCGATCTCGGTGTCGAACCCCATCTCGTGGAGCATCGAGACGAGGTCCTCGGTGGCCACGTTGCCGGTCGCCCCCTTCGGCACCGGGCAGCCGCCGAGCTCGCCGAACGACGACTCGAACGAGCGGACGCCGGCGTCGAGCGCGGCCACGGCGTTGGCCAGCCCCTGTCCGCGGGTGTTGTGGAAGTGGGCGGTGAGCTCGACCCCGGCCAGCCGCTCGCGGGCGGCCTCGAAGAACTCGCGGACCTGGCGCGGGTTGGCCATGCCGGTGGTGTCGCCGAACGCGACCTCCTCGCAGCCGGCGGCGGCGAGGCGCTCCGCGATCGCGAACACCGGGTCGGGCGGCACGTGGCCCTCGTAGGGGCAACCGAACGCCACCGAAATCACCCCCTCGCAGCGCAGCCCCTCGGCGCGGGCGCGGCCGACCACCCGCTCGAGCCCGGACAGCGACTCCTCGACCGAGCGGTTCACGTTCTTGCGGTTGTGAGTCTCGGTCGCCGAGAGGAAGACGTTGATCTCGTCGAAGCGGTCGCGCAGCTCGAGCGCGTTCTCGAGGCCCCGCTCGTTGGGGATGAGGACCGACGCCGAGACCTCGCCCGGCAGGTCGATGGCCTGAAGGACCTCGCGGGCGTCGGCGAGCTGGGGGATCACCTCGGCCCGCACGAAGCTCGTGATCTCGAGCCGGCGCAGCCCGGTCCGAGCGAGGCAGTCGATCAGGCGAACCTTCTCCGGGGTCGGGATGACGTCGGGCTCGTTCTGGAAGCCGTCGCGCGGCCCGACCTCGCGGATGCTCACCCACTCGCGCGCGTTCATGCCTACATCATGCCGAGCCCGCCGCTGACGCCGAGGGTCTCGCCGGTCACGTACGAGGCGTCGTCCGAGGCGAGGAACGCGACCGCCGCCGCGACCTCGTCCGGCTTGCCGATCCGGCGAAGCGCGGTGGCGCCGACCATGCTCTCGACGAGCCGCTGCCCGAGCTCGCCGAGCTGCTCGGGCGCCGACATCAAGAGGGGCGTCTCGATCGGCCCGGGGGCCACCGCGTTGCAGGTGACCCCGTAGCGGGCGGCCTCGAGGGCGACGGTCTTGGTGAACCCGATCACCCCCGCCTTGGCCGCCGAGTACACGGCCGACCCGTGCGAGCCGACCCGGCCCGCCTCTGAGGCGACGTTGACTATCCGCCCCCGCCCCCGCTCCTGCATGCCCGGCAGCACCGCGTGGGTGACCGCGAGCACGCCGCGCAGGTTCACCGCAAGCACCCGGTCCCAGAGCCCCTCGTCGGTCTGGGTGAAGAACCCGAACTCGTCGTACCCCGCGTTGTTGATCACCGCGTCGATCGGCCCGAGCCCCGACTCGGCGGCCTCGACCGCAGCGCGCACCGAGGCGGTCGACCGCACGTCGAGCTCGAGCCCGACCCCGTCGAGCTCGGCGGCGAGCTCCCGCGCCCGCTCCCCATCGAGGTCGCTGACCGCCACCCGCGCCCCCTCGGCGGCGAGCCGGCGGCAGGTGGCGGCGCCGATCCCGCCGGTGCCGCCGGTCACCAGAGCGGTGCGCCCGTCGAGCCTCACCGGGCGGACCCTACCCGCCGGCCGCTAGGCTCGCGCGCTCAATGGAGACCGTCCCCGTGATCGGCGGCACCGGGGCGCTCGGCTTTGGGCTGGCACTGCGTCTGGCCGGGGCGGGGGTGCCCGTCGTGATCGGCTCGCGCGACGCCGGCCGGGCGGCCGGGGCGGCCAGCCGGATCCGCGAGCAGCTCCCCGACGCCGAGGTCGACGGGCTCGAGAACCCGGAGGCGGCCGGCCGCGGCGACGTGGTGCTCCTCTGTGTCCCGTTCCGGGCCCAATCCGAGAACCTGACCAACCTGAAGGGGGCGCTGCGCGACGGGCAGGTACTGGTGGACGCCACCGTCCCGCTGGCCGCGGCGGTCTCGGGCAGGGCCACCCGCCTCCTGGGCGTTCCCCAGGGCTCCGCCGCCGAGCAGGCGCGGGAGATGGCGCCGGCCGGCGTCGAGGTGGTCAGCGCCTTCCATTCGGTCAGCGCGCACACGCTGCGGGACCTCGAGCACGAGCTCGACGAGGACGTGCTCGTGGCCGGTGACTCGGCCGACGCCAAGCGCCGCGTCGCCGAGCTCACGGCCCGGATCCCGGGCCTGCGGCCCGTCGACTGCGGCCGGCTCGAGATCGCCCGGCTGATCGAGGGCCTCACCCCGCTCATCATCTCGGTGAACCGCCGGTACCGGGCCCGGGCGGGGGTCCGGCTCACCGGGCTGCCGGAGGAGCTCTGGTAGCGCTCCTATCGGGGGGCACCGGCGGGGCCAAGCTGGCCCGCGGCCTCCTCGACGTGGTGGGCTCCGACCTCACGGTGATCGCCAACACCGGCGACGACGTCGAGATCTACGGGGTCCACGTCTCGCCCGACCCCGACCTCGTGACCTACTGGCTGGCCGACGCGATCGACGAGCGCGGCTACGGCATCCGCGGCGACACCTGGGAGGTGATGCGGGCGCTCGACTCGACCGGGCGCCCCACCTGGTTTCGGCTAGGCGACCGCGACCTCGCGATGTGCCTCGTCCGCACGGAGCTGCTGCGCGCCGGCGAGCGGCTCACCCGCGCGCACGCCGCGGTCGTCGACGCCATGGGCGTGGCCGCCCGCGTGCTGCCCATGAGCGATGAGCCGGTCCGCACCCGGGTGCGCGCGCGGGGCCACTGGCGGCCGTTCCAGGAGTTCATGATCGTCGACCGCGCCCAGGGGCCGGTGGAGGACGTCAGGTTCGACGGGGCGGCTGAGGCGCGGCCGAGCCCTGAGGTGCTCGGCGCCCTGGCTGGCGCCGCGGCGATCGTGATCGGCCCGTCCAACCCGATCGCCTCGATCGGCCCGATCCTCGCGCTGCCCGGTATGCGCGAGGCGATCGCCGCCGCGCCGGCGCCGGTGGTCGCGGTCAGCCCGTTCGTCGGCGGGCGAGCGATCAAGGGGCCGACCGAGGCCTTCGCCGCCTGGGCCGGCCTAGGGACCGACTCGGCCGGAGTGGTCCGGGCGTACGCCGGCCTGCTGGACGGGCTCGTGGCGGACGAGGAGGTCGAGCTCGAGGACGTCGCCTCGCTCCGCACCGACACCCTGATGGACACCCCCGCCGCTCGCGCCCGAGTGGCAGCGACGATCCTCGAGTTCGCCGGCGCCCTCGCCCACCACGGGCGGGGGCACGCGGGGGATGCGCGCTAGAGTCGCCTGAGCTATCGCCCTGGCCGATGCGCACGATCGCGATCCTCCCCGTCAAGAGCTTCGGCGCCGCGAAGCAGCGCCTATCGGGCGTGCTCGGCCGCGACTCCCGCCGGGCGCTCGCCCTGGCCATGTTCACCGACGTGCTGACCTCGCTGCAGCAGGTCGAGGGACTCGAGGATGTGGCGG
>DASQXU010000179.1:0-4252 GCA_035639555.1 Thermoleophilaceae bacterium | reverse complement strand
TCATCGTGGCCCAGGCGAAGGCGCGCCACGAGGAGTTCCCGGGTCGCTTCTTCAACGTCGGGTTCGTGATCGACCCGCAGGGCGAGGTGATCCTGCGTCATCACAAGGTGGTGCCGCTACTGCCGGTCGAGCACTCGGTCACCCCGCACAACGTCTGGGACCGATGGGTGGAGCTGTACGGGGCGACGCTCGACGCGTTCTACCCGGTGGTGGACACCGAGATCGGGCGGCTCGGGATCATGATGGCGAACGAGGGCTCGTACCCCGAGAACGCGCGCGGCCTCGCGATGAACGGGGCCGAGGTCGTCTACCGCGCGTCCTTCCCGCACAGGGCGAGCGACGCGTTCGTAGTGCAAACGCGGGCCCGGGCGCTCGACAACAACATGTTCGTGGTCGCGCCGAACCTCGGCACCTACTACCTCACCGTCGACTCGGAGACGCCGATCGATACGTTCGGCGGGCACTCCCTGATCGCCGACCACCTCGGGCGCGTGGTGGGCGAGCTCACCTACAGCGGCGGATCCTCATGGGTAGCGGGCACCATCGACATCGACGCGCTGCGCCGCTTTCGCTCGGGCTCGCGCTGGGGGAACTGGATGAAGGACCTCACCACCGAGCAGTACCGACTCATCTACGAGCGCGACGTCTACCCCAAGGGCCTCTACCTCGACCGTGCTCCCTACAAGCACGACGACTACCGCGAGCACGTGCTCGAGCCGCAGATCCGCAAGCTCCAGGAGCGCGGCACCTATGCGCCGCCGCCGCCCGAATAGGGCGCATCGAGGCGCTCTGGAGGCGGATCGGAAGCGAGTACCACGCCAACCAGCGCGTAGCGATCACGGCCTACGAGACGCCGGGGGCTGGAGTTCTCCGGGCTGACCCTGCTCGCGAGCGGACGCCGTGCTAGCGGTCGGCGGGTTGCGATTTGCCCGCTCTTCGCGTTCTCTCGGTAGGCGTGGCTGCGAGCCCACGCCGACCGCGTGGGCGCCCGGAGTTGAATATCAGCGGCGTCCGCCCGCGGTCCGGCGCGGTCAGCGCGCCCGGCAGGATTTGAACCTGCGACTTCTGCCTCCGGAGGGCAGCGCTCTGTCCACTGAGCTACGGGCGCCCGCAGGGCCAGTCTAGCCCGCCACCCTCCCGCGGCTGGGCCGTGTACTCGTAGCGACCGGGTCTCTCGTGGCCGTCCCCGGAGATCCGGCCACGAGATCCCCGATGTCGCTTACTGCCAACCTGAAATGCCCGGAACATGGAGGGTGATTCCTCTTCCGCCTGGACCGTCGCTACGCTCCCGCAGGGCGAAGACGTGCGATTGACTTGACTCGCAGGCTCGCGTTCGTGGGGTTGGTCGTGGTGGCCGCCGCGGTGGCGGCCATCCTGCTGTTGACGGCGGGCGGCAACGAGGCGCCCTCGGGCGCGTCGCGGTCCGGGGGGAGCGGCGGGGCGAAGGAGTCCCAGTCGCCGCAGCACCTCACCGTCGTCGCCAGCGGGGACCTCCTGATACACGGGCCCGTCTTCCAGCAAGCGCTCTCCTACGGCGGAAACCACTACGACTTCAGGCCGATGTTCCGGCGGGTCGCTTCGTACGTGAGACGGGCCGACCTGGCGATCTGCCACGTGGAGACGCCGCTCAGGCCCGGGCCGCCGAGCGGCTATCCGCTCTTCTCCACGCCGATGTCGCTCGCCGGGGCGGTCAAGGCCACCGGATGGGAGGTCTGCGACACGGCCTCGAACCACACTCTCGACGCCGGGCAGTCGGGCATCAACACCACCACGAGGGCGCTCGACCGGGCCGGGGTGCGGCACACCGGCTCCTACCGATCGCTCGCGGCCTCTCGGAAGCTGCTCATGGTCAACGTCAAGGGCGTGAAGGTCGCGTTTCTGGCTTACTCCGAGATGACCAACGGGCACCCGCTGCCTCACCCGTGGTCGGAGAACCTCGCTCGGCCGCAGCGGATCCTCGCCGACGCCCGCCGCGCCCGTCGCGAAGGGGCCCAGGTCGTGATCGTGAACGTCCACTGGGGACCGCCGGAGTACATGCGGGAGCCGACGCCGCCGCAGCTGCGGCTCGCTCGCCGGCTGGCGCGCTCGCCCGACATCACGGCGATCATCGGGCAGGGCCCGCACGTAGTCTGGCCGATCCGCTGGATGCGAGGAAAGCCGGTGGTCTTGAGCGAGGGCAATCTCGTCTCGAATCAGACCGCCGCGTGCTGCGCGCCCGACGCGCAGGACGGGATCCTCGCCGTCCTCCGGATCACGGTCAACGACGGCAGGGCCCGCGCGGAGCGAGCCGACTACGTGCCCGTCTGGGTCCGCCATCCCGACTTCACGGTCCTTCCGGTCGGCAGGGCGCTGCGGTCGCACCTGGCCCCCGCGGGCGACCTCGTGGCCTCCTACCGGCGGACCGTCGGACGGGCGGGTAGGTCGGCTCACACGCAGCCGGACCCGCGGACGCTGCCCTAAAGCTCTCTACCGTCCCACTCTAGGCAGGCGGGACGGTAGGGCCACGCTGGCAGGAGCGTCATTCCGGGACTCGGGCGTCCGGCGCTGTTGGGTCGTCGTACTCGTCGTGGCGGCGGGGCCAGCCGCTGGCGGGGGCATCTTCGCTCGCGGCCTTGAACCGACCCTTCGGCGTCCTGTCGAGCAGCTGCCAGGTGCCGTTCAGCGGGTCGGTGCCGCGGTCGTAGCACGAGTAGGTGTGGTAGACGACGCCGTCCTCGAGCGCGAACGCGCTCAGCCCCATCGGCTCCTCGCCGTCGGGAGCGGCCGGGGCGATCCTGAGCCCGGCTCTGCGGGGCGCGCCGAAGTTGTAGCCGGTGCCGGTTCGGCGCTGCTCGTCGGTGAACAGGGTGAAGTCGAGGATGAAGTCGCTCCGGTACGAGGAGACCCAGGGGAACCGCCAGCCCATGCGCTGCTTGTAGGGGAGCAGCTTGTCGAGCGGCGCCCGGGAGGCGCAGACCAGCGTGACGTCGTGGCGCTCGAGGTGGATGAGCGAGCCATCGAGGTGGTCCGCGTAGAAGGAGCAGCCCGGGCAGGCCGCCTCGTCGTCCGGGCCGTACATGAGGTGGTAGACGAGCAGCTGCGAGCGCCCGGCGAAGAGCTCGGCCAGCGTCTTCGTCCCCTCCTCCGTGTCGAACCGGTAATCCTTCTCGACCGGCACCCACGGCAGCTCGCGCCGGCTCCGCGCGAGCTCGTCGCTGAGGCGGGTCAGCGCCTTCTCGCGCTCGAGCAGCTCCCTCCGGGCGGTAAGCCACTCCTCGCGGGTCCCCACCTGGTGCCTGGCCATCGCGTCGACTCCTTCGTCGGGGTGCGTGCTCTCGACTGAGACCGGCCCGAGTCCGCGAAGTCATCGCTCGCCGCCGCCGCCCGGACGGTTTGGCAGCTAGAAACCTATAGCCCCTATATTGAGCCGGGTGACCACGACGTCCGAGCACCGCGAGCTCGGCCTCCGCGAGCGCAAGAAGCAGCGGACCCGGGAGCTGATCGCCGAGACGGCCAGGCGCATGTTCGTCGAGCGGGGCTTCGAGCACGTCACCGTCGCCGAGATCGCCCGCGCAGCCGAGGTCTCCGAGAAGACGGTGTTCAACTACTTCCCGACGAAGGAGGACCTGGTCTACTGGCGCTTGGAGAGCTTCGAGGAGGAGCTGCTCGCGGCGGTCCGTGAGCGCGCGGTCGGGGAGTCGATCCTTTCCGCCTTCGGGCGCTTCGTCCTAAAGCGGCGCGGCATGCTCGCCCAAGAGGACCCGGAGGCGGTCGAGCAGCTGGCCGCCCTCACCCGGATGATCACCGAAAGCCCGGCCCTGCTGGCCCGGGAACGTCATGTCTTCGAGCGGTACACGAGCTCGCTGGCCGCCTTGATCGCCGACGAGAGGGGAGCGAGCGCCGACGAGGCAGAGCCCCGGGTTGCTGCCACCGCCATGATGGGCGTCCACCGCGCGCTGATCGACTACGCGCGCGGGCGGATCGTCGCCGGGGCCCGCAACCCCGGCCTGCAGCGGGAGGTGCGTGCCCAGGGGAGGCGGGCCCTCGGGCTTCTCGAGCGGGGGCTCGGGAGCTACGGGATCAAGGCCGCTGATTGACCCCTGAGCCGGCCGCTACGATCGGGCCGGTCCGGTGTCGATGCGGTGGAGGTGAGGCTGATGGCGGCGGTGCCGAGCTGGCGTGTGGTCGGAGACTGGTTCGACGTCTGCAAGTGCACGGTGCCGTGCCCGTGCACCTTCGCCCAGCCCCCCACGGAGGGGGACTGCGACGGCGC
>DASQXU010000178.1:0-2815 GCA_035639555.1 Thermoleophilaceae bacterium | reverse complement strand
GGGAATATTCACGTCATGCTCGACCTACCGGATCGCATCACGACGTGCCTGTTCGACCTGGACGGCGTGCTCACCCAGACCGCGAGGGTCCACGCCAGGGCGTGGAAGGAGATGTTCGACGACTTCTTGCGCGACTGGGCCGAGCGGACGGGTGAGCCGTTTCACCCATTCGATCGCCCGACCGACTACGACGAGTACGTCGACGGCAAGCCCCGCCTGGACGGCGTGCACTCCTTCCTCGAGTCGAGGGGGATCCACCTGCCCATGGGGTCGCCCACCGACCCACCCGAGGCCGAGACCGTACACGCGCTGGGAACCCGCAAGAACGACCTTGTGCTCGAGCTCATCCGCGAGCAGGGGGTAGAGCCCTACGAGGGGTCGGTTCGGTTCGTGGAGGCCGCGCGGGACCAAGGGCTGCGTCGAGCCGTGGTCTCGTCGAGCACCAACTGCCGCGACGTGCTCATCGCCGCCGGGATCGACGACCTCTTCGAGGTCCGCATCGACGGGATCGTCGCCGAGCGCGAGCACCTCGCCGGCAAACCGGCGCCCGATACGTTCCTGGCCGGGGCCAGGAGGCTCGGGGCGGAGCCGGCCGATGCGGCGGTGTTCGAGGATGCGCTGGCCGGAGTCGAGGCCGGGCGCGCCGCGGCGTTCGGCTGGGTCGTCGGGGTCGACCGCACCGGGCAGGCCGAGGCCCTGCGCCGCCGGGGGGCCGACGTCGTCGTGCAGGACCTCGGCGAGCTGCTGGAGCGCCGGTGATCGGACAGGACGTCTTCGCGGTGGAGGCGTGGGCCGTGCCCGAGCGGGAGTTGCACCTCGACCTGCTCCCCCAGATCGAGTCGATCTTCGCGCTCTCCAACGGTCACATCGGACTCCGCGGCAACCTCGACGAAGGGGAGCCCGCCGGCCTGCAGGGGACCTACCTCAACGGGTTCTACGAGACCCGCCCGCTGCCCTACGCCGAGGCGGGCTACGGCTACCCCGAGGCGGGCCAAACGCTGATCAACGTCACCAACGGCAAGCTCATCCGCCTGCTCGTGGACGACGAGCCCTTCGACGTTCGCTACGGGAAGGTGGTGCGCCACGAGCGTGTGCTCGAGCTGCGCGACGGCGTCCTGCGGCGCCACGCGGAGTGGGTCTCGCCGGCCGGCCAGGCGGTCGCCGTGCGTTCGACGCGTCTGGTCTCGTTCGTCCAGCGCTCAGTGGCCGCCATCCTCTACGAGGTCGAGCCGGTGGGAGCCCCGGCGCGAATCGTCGTGCAGTCCGAGCTGGTCGCGAACGAGCCCCTACCCGAGCAGACGGACGATCCCCGGGCGGCGGCGGCCCTCCGCGCGCCGCTCATCGGCGAGCACCACACTCACGATGAGCTCAGCGCCGGGCTCGTGCACCGGACGCGGGCGAGTGAGCTCCGGATGGCGGCGGGCATGGACCACCTCGTGGAAGGCCCCCCGGGCACCGTCACCGCGGCGCAGAGCGAGCCCGATCTCGCTCGCATGACGGTCAGCACCGAGCTCGAGCCGGGCCAGCAGCTCCGGGTCGTCAAGTTCCTGGCCTACGGCTGGTCGAGCCAGCGGTCGCTGCCCTCCCTGCGCGACCAGGTCGACGCCGCCCTCGCGGCCGCCAAGCGGACCGGCTGGGACGGGCTGCGTCGAGGGCAGCGCGAGTACCTCGATGACGTGTGGCACCGCGCGGACGTCGAGCTCGAGGGCGATCCCGCGCTGCAGCAGGCCGTGCGCTTCGCGCTATTCCACGTGCTCCAGGCCGGCGCGCGCGCCGAGCTCAGGGCCATTCCCGCGAAGGGGCTGACGGGAAGCGGCTACGACGGCCACACGTTCTGGGACATGGAGGCGTACACCGTCCCGGTGCTCACCTTCGTGGCGCCCGACGCCGCGCGGGACGTCCTGTCCTGGCGCCACGCCACGCTGGACCTCGCGGCGGCGCGCGCCCGCGAGCTCGGGCTCGAGGGCGCGACCTTTCCCTGGCGGACCATCCGCGGGCAGGAGTGCTCCGGCTACTGGCCGGCCGGCACGGCGGCCTTCCACATCAACGCCGACATCGCCGACGCCGTTCGCCGCTACAGCGCGGCGACCGAGGACGAGGAGTTCGAGCTAGGCCCCGGTCTCGAGCTGCTGGTGGCGACCGCGCGGCTATGGCGCTCGGTGGGCCACCACGACGCGGAGGGCGGCTTCCGGATCGACGGCGTCACGGGGCCCGACGAGTACACGGCCCTCGTGAACAACAACGTCTACACGAACCTGATGGCCGCCCGCAACCTGCGGGCGGCGGCCGACGTCGCCGTCGGCCACCCGCGGCGCGCCGCCGAGCTCGGCGTCGACCAGGAAGAGATCGCGAGCTGGCGCGACGCCGCAGACGCCATGGTCGTGCCCTTCGACCACGAGCTCGGCGTGACGCCCCAATCCGAGGGGTTCACGCGCTTGCGCCCATGGGACTTCGAGACCACCCCGCCCGATGAGTACCCGCTCCTGCTGCACTTCCCCTACTACCTGCTGTACAGCAGCCAGGTCGTCAAGCAGGCCGACCTCGTCTTCGCGCTGTACGCGTGCGCCGACCACTTCGGCGCCGAGCAAAGGGCCCGCGACTTCGACTACTACGAGCGCATCACGGTCCGCGACTCGTCGCTCTCGGCCTGCATCCAGGCCATCGTGGCCGCCGAGGCCGGGCATCTCGAGCTCGCCTACGACTACTTCGGCGAGACCGCCTTCATCGACCTGCGGGACCTCGCGTTCAACACCCGCGACGGCGTGCACCTGGCCTCGCTGGCCGGCAGCTGGCTCGCCGCCGTCGCCGGCTTCGG
>DASQXU010000177.1:0-2496 GCA_035639555.1 Thermoleophilaceae bacterium | reverse complement strand
CCAGGTACTCCCCAGCCTCCCGCCGCAGCCGTTCTCCACGCGGCCCGTCCTCCTCGATCCCGTCCCGCGGCACGAAGCTGCCGAGCGACTCGGCGAACCCGCGCGCGTAGCCGGTGTTGCGAACGGCGGCGGGCCTTCGCTCGAGCTCGTAGCTTTCGAGCAGGCGCCCGCCGGCGACGCCCTTGACCGCGGCCGCAAGCTTCCAGCCGAGGTTGACGGCGTCTTCGATAGCGGTGTTGTAGCCGAGGCCACCGGCGGGCGTGAAGAGGTGCGCCGCGTCGCCGCCGAGGAGGATGCGCCCGCGCTGGAACCGCCCGGCGACGAGCGCGTGGCCTGCGGTCCACGTGTCACACGCGAGGATCGTCGCGTCGATCCGGGCGCCCGCGGCGGCGCGGAACAACCCCGCGCCGTCAGCCTCGGTGATGCGATCCGCGTCTTCGCCCTCGCGCAACTGCGTGTGGAAGGCGAACCGGCCCTTGCCGTCGACGGCGGCCATGAACGCCCTCCGGTCGGGGTTGAAGGTGACGTTCATCCAGGCGGGCGCGTGCGGCACAACCTCGTAGAACTGCGGTGACTCGAGGTAGATCGCATACATGCGACCGCCGAAGAAGTCGCGCACCACGCCCGTCTCGCCACTCCAGCCGATCCCCAGCCGCTTCCGGATATGGCTGCGCGCCCCGTCCGCACCGACGAGGTACTTCGCGGTGGCCCGGCGCGTCGCGTCACCGTCGACCCGTGCCACGGTCGCGGTCACGGCCTGCTCGGTCTCGGCGAAATCGGTCAGGCGCCAGCCGTAGTTGATCGAGACGCTCGGCAACTCCTCGGCGTGGCGGCGCAGGACCTGCTCGACGTACTTCTGTGCCACGCGGTGGGGAAGCTCTGCGGCGCTCCAGGACCCTGACAACTTGGCCACGCTCTCGCGCGCCTCGCGGGCGGAGGGCAGCCGAAACCTCGCCAGCTCGTGGGTCGCGAAGCGGGTGAAGTACGCGACGTCGGTGGGAAAGTCGGCCGGCAGCCCGAGGCTTCGGACCTCGTTGGCGAACCCGAGCCTGCGGTAGTGCTCCATCGTGCGCGCCTGGGTGGCGTTCGCCTGCGGGTTGAAGGCCGTCGACGGCTTCGCGTCGAACACGGCGGCGCTCACGTCGCGGCGCCCCAGCTCGTTTGCCAGCATGAGGCCGAACGGCCCGCCGCCCGCGATCAGCACGTCAACGGCGGCGTCGTCCGCAGATTCTGGTGGTGCAGAACACATCGCGTAGTCGAGAAAGGACTCTGTGCCCGGAGCCGGCGCGTTGACGCTAGGAAACCGAACCGCTCGCCCGCGGGCAACGTCGATCAGCAACTGGCCCGACGCAAATCCAATTCAGTCAGAGGTGCTGCTATTGCGGCATCTCGCGTACTCCTGCTGAGCGCGAGCGACGGGACTCGAACCCGCAACCTCCGGCGTGACAGGCTGGGGCTCGTAGAGCGGCGGGCGCGCGTAGGCGGTGTTCTCCCGCTGCTCCACAACTTAAGGATGGCGAGGTCGGTCGTCCAAATCCACGCGCAGCTATGGCCACCTTCGTTCTGATCCGGGGCGCCGGCACCGATCCGCGGGTCTACGGCGCCACGATCGACGCGCTGCCGGGCCTCGGACACGAGGGGCTCGCTCCCCCACTGCCGCTGGACGAGCCCGAGGCGGGTCCGAGCGACGTCGAGGTCGAGGACAAGGGGTTCAACCCCCTTGGAGTGAAGGGCGTTGGCGAGATCGGGCAGGTCGGCGTGGCTGCCGCGATCGGCAACGCGATCTTCAACGCCACGGGACGGCGGATCCGGCGGCTGCCGCTCGCGGCGGAGCTGGTGATGGACCCATCGCCGGCGCTGGCCTGACGATGCGGCCGGGGCGACTCGCCCCGGCAGCCCGCCCTCGGCCTTGCGGGCATCATGCTCGTGATTCCTGTGGCGCTCTTCTCGGCCGCCGCATGGGGCGGGCCCGAACGATCGCTGCTCGTCCTCGGCCCAATGTCCACCTTCGCCCTGCCGGTGATCGCGATGATCGCGTTGCGGTGGGAAGACTGGCCCGGAACGATCGTGCAGCCGCCGCTGACCGGGCTCGTGGATACCGTGCTCGTGGCGGTCGGGGGATCGCCTTAACGATCGCGGGTCAGGCGGTCGTCGAGCAGGTCGACCTCCGTAGGGTGTTCGACCCACGCGCCGGCATGGTCCACGGCCCCTACCTTTCCGCTCGTTGCGGCGCGCTGCGCGAGCGCGCGCGGCGTCAGGCCGGACAGGTCGACGCAGGCGCGTGTCAGATGCGCCTGGTCGGCGTAGCCGAGCTCGGCGGCGAGGCGCGCCCGAGCGAGGTCGAGGTCGAGGACAAGGGGTTCAACCCCCTCGGCGTGAAGGGCGTTGGCGAGATCGGGCAGGTCGGCGTGGCTGCCGCGATCGGCAACGCGATCTTCAACGCCACGGGACGGCGGATCCGGCGGCTGCCGCTCGCGGCGGAGCTGGTGATGGATC
>DASQXU010000176.1:0-7926 GCA_035639555.1 Thermoleophilaceae bacterium | reverse complement strand
GGTGCTCCGCGTTGGGCCCGCCTAACGGCCCGAGATCACGCTGTCGCGCTGCCCTCCTCTGGGCCACCCTCGTCCCGCGGCTCCGGCTACGGATGACGATCAAGCGCGGCACCCGCAGCGGAGCGCCCGCTGACGGCGGCCAATCACAAACAGCCGGCGGCGGGCCCGGGCCACCGCCGCGGACCTGATCAGACGCGGGGGACCCAGCCCCCGGACAGCGGCTCTCCCATCCGCACGCCGAAGCGCTCGATCAGCTCAGGCACCGTCTCCGGGCGCATCTCAAGGCCGTAGCGCTCGCGCAGCCGCGCGAAGGCCTCCTCATTGGCCTGGGCCACGCCGCCCATGTCGCTCAGCTCCTGGAAGAAGCGCTCGAACCCCGCCGGCGAGATGATCTCGAGGATCCGGCACGGCTCGTCGCCCGCATTCCAGAAGGTGTGCCACTGATTGCGCGGCTTGAAGACAAGGTCGCCCGGCCCGGCCTCCACCACGTCTTCGCCGAGCAGCGCGCCCATCCTGCCCTCGAGCACGTAGCTGTACTCGTCCTCGCGTGTGTGCAGGTGGACCGGCGCCGCGAGCGCGCGCGGCGACATCGGGTGCTCCACGACCGAGAAGCGCTCGCCCGCCTCGGCTCCGTCGATCATGAAGCGAACGCCGATGCTCCCGAGGAACCCCTCCTTGGCATCGTTTGGACCGACGATCTTCACACCTGCGGCCGCTGCCTCCATGTTCGCTCTCCTTTGGTGGGACACTGATGTCGCGCGACATCGTAGGTACGGCAGTAATATGTGTCAAGATCAGGCGACACCATTGTCCTATCAAAAGCGCCCATACCGGATGAAGCGGCGCGCCGAGCTCGAGCGGCAGACGCGACAGCGGATCATCGAGAGCGCCGCTGCGCTCCACACGGAACTGCTCGGCCCTGCGCGGACCACGATGAGCGCGATCGCCGAGCACGCCGGCGTGCCGCGCTCCACCGTGTATCGCCACTTTCCGGACGAGGAGACGCTGTTCGCGGCGTGCTCGTCGCACTGGGCGGCGGCGAACCCGCCGCCGGACCCAGGCGCGTGGTCGGCGATCGCGGACCCGGCCACCCGCACCGAGACGGCGCTGCGCGAACTCTATGCGTACTACGGCGCCACCCAGCGTGCGTACGAGAACCTCCTCCGCGACGAGGAGCTCGTTCCGGTCGTCAAGCGCCTGATGACCGGCTACCACGACTACCTGCGCTCCGTTCAGGACGTGCTCATGGCCGGCCGGGGGCTGCGCGGCCGCGCGCTGCACCGTACGCGCGCCACGATCGGGCTCGCGCTTGCGTTCGCGAGCTGGCGCTCGCTAACCCAGGAGCAGGGACTCGACGAGGGCGAGGCAGTGGCAGTGACGTCGCTGCTCGTCCAAGGGTCGGCCGGCGCGGGATCCGCACGCTGACCTCGCGCGCGCGGACTCACCTAATGCCGCCCGCGGCTGCACGCCGGCTCGCTGGCTGGTTAATCCTCGGGTGAGCGGATGAGCGGTAGCAGCACGATCCGCAGCCTTCGCGGCCACGTTGGCGGGTCGACGCTAGACGCTTTACATGACATGGAGGCGGAGCAAAAACCGCGCCGACATGCGGTTGACGGGGCAGCTATGACATCAGCGTCGCGCTCGCAGTGATCTGAGTCGGTTCGTTCATCACACTCGTCCCCGTCCTCTGCGGTTTAGAGCGTCGGCGGAAGGCGGGAAGCGACACGCATGAGTGGCCGGCCGCTGGGCGGGCGGCTGACATGCTCGTCGTCGACGTTCTCGATCCTCGCGGAATGGCGCGGGACATCGGCCCCGGGCGGCAGCGACCACCTCAGTAGCGGCGCCAGGGCCTCGGCCAGCCCACCGGCCGCCGCCAGTAACCGGGGCGCACTAACCGGAACAAGAGGAAGAGCATCAGCGGCCACGCGAGCCACAGAAGGTGCGCCGAGGTGACCACGGCGATCGCCACGAGCGCCGCGACGATCGGGACGGCGACCGCCGCCGGCCACAGCGATAGCCGCCCCGGCCCCCGCTCGCCCTCGGGCGGGCGCAACCGCGGCAGGTCCCCGAACAGCTGATCCAGATCGCCCAGCGTCGGCCCGCGTACGCGCGCTCCGTGCGTTCCTCGAGCTCCTCCATGGTGAGCCGGCCGTCGGCATGGTGCCGGCGCAGGGTCTCCGCGGCGCGCTCGCGCTCGGCGTCGGATGCCCGCAGCCCCGACCCCGCGCTGGGCAGCCCAGGCGTTCGTAGGAGCGCCAGCTCCGATAGATCGATGTAGGGGGCTCCCATGGTCGTTCTCCTTTCCAGATCGATCGCTGACCGGGACGCCGACGATCAGGCCTCGCCGTCCTCTCCCAACACGGTGTAGACGCGCCGCCGCGCGTCGTTGAGGATGTCCCGCGTCTTGGCGATCTGATCCTCGGAGCCGGTCCGGACCACCTGGATGATCGCCGCCCCGAGCCGGAAGGCCGAGTCGCGCAGGCTCGACGCGTAGCCCTCGCCCTCGTCGGCGACCTCCTCCCACGGCGGACGGTCGAGCTCCTCCGCCTCGGCCCGGCCGGCGTCGGTCAGCGAGAAGCGCCGCTTGCCCCGCAATTCCTCGCCGGTGACGAGCCCCTCGTCCTCGAGCAGCTGGAGCGTGGGGTAGATCGAGCCGGCGCTCGGCCGCCACAGGCCGCTGGTGCGCGCCTCGAGCTCCTGGATGATCTCGTAGCCGTGCATCGGCCGCTCGGCGAGCAGCGCGAGGATGGCCGCGCGCACGTTGCCGCGCCGCACCCGCGGAGCGCCGCGCCCGAACGGCGGGCCCCAGGGCCCAAGGCCGCCCCATGGCCCGCGCTGCCAGCCGCCGCGCGGTCCGCCTCCCCAACCTCCGTGGAAGTGCCTTCGGTGACCGAACATCGCGTTCCCTCCTCCGTTCTGCGAGCTAACCCGATATATCGCAAACATATCGCAGTGGCGTCAAGGAGGGCGGCGGGGCGACGCCCAGCGCCGGCCCGAGGGGGCGGCGGGGCTCGGCGCGACGGCGCTCGTCGATACCGCGATCTACGAGCTCAGACGGGTGCGTGCGACCTTCGATGGCCCTCGCTGGAAGGCGCGAGGGGCGCCGCTCTGCTCTCTCGCAGGAGAACCCGCGGCGACCGTTCATTGCTCAGGATCTCCTTTATAATCAGGTCCTCGGCTCGACCGCGCGGCACGGACGCCTCCAGTCGGCCATCAACGAGGGAGGGAGGAACCATGAAGCGCTTGGCAGCAGTACTGTTGACGACCGGCGCCGTAGCGGCGACGGCCGCTCCTGCGTCCGCCATCCCGATCCTCCGAGGGGGACCTCACGAGGGCAGCTGCGGACTCGGGAGGGAAGCCGCCCACGCAGCGATCCAAGCTCCGGCGAAGCCGGGGGCCTCCGAGGCTTCCCTGCTGAAGCCCGCGGAGGCCGGTTGCACCGGTAGAGGCTAGTACGCGCCTCGGCCCGCCAGCCCCAGATACATCGGTCCTTAAAAGGCCAGCCGCTCCCAACCCGCGGCCGGGCTCTTGCGGCATGCAGCGAGGCTCCCGAGTTTGCGGCGAGGGCAGGGAGATGCGCCCCCCCGCCGCGGCCGGTCAACCCACGGCCGGAACTGCACCCCTGCTTGACAAGCGGTTCGGGGCGAGCGCATTTTCGGGGCCGCGGCGCACCGCCTCCGCCCACGAGCCGTTCCGTGAGCCACCTCACAGACCGAACGTGCGCCAGCTCACAGATCCGCCGTCGGGTCGCGCATAGCGTGGGCGCGTCAACGGACTCGCGACCCGAGGAGGAGTGAGATGGATACCTGCGCCCACTGTCACCGCCCGATCGACAAGAACAAGGGCTGGTTCATCGACAGGAAGACCGGCGTCACCATGCACGCGACCTGCTTCCTGGGCGGGATCGGGCTCCGGCGCCCCGCTCCGGTCGTGAGGCCGTTGACCCAGCCAGTGGTCGCCGAGAAGCCCGAGCGACTCGCCGCCTGAGCGGGCGGCAGCCCAACCCCTCCGGCGGCGGGATAGCCGCTAGGCCACGGCCCCGGATCCGAATCTGGGGCCGTGGCACGTAAGCGGAAGGAAGGCGGCGGGGGTGCGGAGATGCGTAGCGAGCCGCTCCGCCCCGCCTGCTGGGCGTCCGAGCCCCGCTAGCCGCGTCACGAGGCAGGCTCGACCGCTGCTTCGGGCCACATGGATATCCCTTGGTCTCGGGCGCTCGTGGCGATTAGTGCCTCTATCAGAGCATTCCGAGGGAGGGCCAAACAGCGCGGACGAACGACTACGTCGTCAACCCAGCCGACTGCTCTTCGTGGCGCGGCACTCTGGTCGCCGGCCGCGAAAGCCCCATCGCGCGGCGAAGTCCCACAGTGGGTGGCCCCGCCCGGGAAGAGCTTCCACCGCCTCGGCACCGACTGGCCGGGCGGCCGCACCGCTTGTCTCGTTGCGCGAGCATCGGTCGCTGGATGTTGGCGTCGATCTTCTCCACCGACACGCTCGACACCCTGCTCCGCCAGTACGGCTACGCGGCGGTCTTCGCCTTCGTCGCCGTCGAAAGCCTGGGCGTTCCGTTTCCGGGCGAGACGATGATCATCGTCGCCGCGCTGTATGCGGGTGCGACTGACCACCTGGCGATCGAGCTGGTGTGGGCGGCGGCGGCCGGGGGCGCGATCGTCGGAGACAACGTCGGCTTCTGGATCGGTTTCTTCGGCGGCTATCGGCTGCTGCGGCGCTACGGCGCCAAGATCCGGGTCGACGAATCGAAGCTCAAGGTCGGGAGGCTGCTCTTCGACCGCCACGGCGGCACCGTCGTCTTCTTCGGTCGCTTCGTCTCGATCCTGCGCACGTACGCCGCCTTCCTCGCCGGCACGAGCCGCATGCGCTACTCGCGGTTCCTTGCCTTCAACGCGGCGGGCGGCGTCGCGTGGTCGGCGGCCTACGCGTTCGGGTTCTACTACCTGGCCAACGCCCTGAAACGCGTCCAGCGGCCATTCGACATCGCCGTCGGCGTCCTCGCGGCGATCCTCATCGTCGCCTTTGCGCTCTGGCTCCGCCGCCACCTGAAAAGCCTTGAGGTCGAGGCCGAGCGCGCCTACCCGGAGCCGCTCGGATAGCGGCGGCTGTCGATGGACAACTCGGTAGTGCCTTTATTCAGCACCGATCATGAGCGATCCGCGCCGATCTGACTACTTCCCCCGGAAATAGGCAACGCTGACAGGGCCGGTTCCGTCCGCGCCGAACGGGACGATCTACCTGCAATCGCGGGTATTTCGAGTGAGAGGGGTGGGGATGCTGCGGTTGGCGGGAGCCCAGGCCGAGTGCCTATTCGACGAGGTACTGCCGGCGGAGGTGCGCGAGCTGCCGGAGGATCTGGCTCCGATCGACGAGCTGCTCTCGGACCCCGAGCTGTTGCGGCCGATCGCCGAGCACTGGTGGCGCGAGGCCGAGCGGGACGGGCGTTCGGCTTGCGCCCATGGGCGACCGACGATCGCAATGGCGAGCTACGTTCGCCTGATGGTGGTCAAGCAGCGCACCGGCTGGGGCTACGAGACGCTGGTGAGGGAGGTGTCCGACTCGCTCCATCTGCGCCGCTTCTGCCTGATCCCGCTACACGGCCGTGTCCCGGACGAGTCGACGCTGAGAAAGCTGACCCGGCGGCTAGGCCCCGGGACGGTGGCGGAGCTGACGCGGGCGGTGATCGCGAAGGCGCGAAGGGAGCGCCGCTTTCGAGCTCGGGCGGCGCGGATCGACTCGACCGTGGTCGAGGCCGACGTCCGCTATCCCTCGGACGCGGCGCTCTGCCTGCAGGGAGCGAGGGCGCTGGCCCGCTCCGGCAGCCGGCTAGCCGAGCGGGTCGGCGAGCAGGCGAGCGCCGTCCGCGACCGCTCGCGGGCAATCGGGCGACGGGTGCGTCGGATCGCGCGCACCCTGGCGCGGCGCACGGGCAAGGCCAAGGAAGAGGTGATCGCGCTCAACGCGGAAGCCGGAGAGCTGCTGCGCCGCTCGGCACGCGAGGCGAGCCGGCTCGCCGCCCAGGCGCGGGCGAGGGCGCGCGGCCGCGGAGCCCAGGCGAAGCTGCGGGCAGCGGCGGCGCTCGAGGAGCTGGCCGGCCGCGCCGAGCGGGTCGCAGAGCAGACGGCCAAGCGGCTGCAAGGCGAGAAGATCACGGACCGGATCGTCTCCCTCTCCGACCCAGACGCTCGGCCGATCCGCAAGGGCAAGCTCGGCAAGCCGAACGAGTTCGGCTACGTGGCCCAGATCTGCGAGGTGACCCAGGACACGAGGCCGGGCGCGAGAGGCTTCGTCCTGCCGGCATCGAGCGCGCCCGGCAACCCGAGCGAGAACACGCTGCTGCCCGAGACCGTCTCAGAGCTCAAGGCCCTCGAGCTGAGGCCGCGCGAGGTGGCGCTCGACGGCGCCTTCGGCCACCGCCGCTCAGCCGAGCAGCTCGCCGAGCTCAAACCCGAGCGGATCTTCGTCTCCGGGCGCTCGGAGCCTGGCTCCGCGCGGACCAAGCGTCGCCTGCGCCGCTACCGGACCGGGAGCGAGGGGCGAATCTCTCACCTCAAGCGCCGCTACGGGCTCCGGCGCTCGCGACTCAAAGGGCACCGAGGCCAGCGCACCTGGACCGGCTGGTCGATCCTCGCCTACAACCTTGACACCTTCGCCGTCCTACCCCGCTGAGAAGATGCCGGGGCTCGAACGAGCACCCACGATTGCAACGAGGACGGCCGCGCCACCACCCCGGCGCGGCCGTTTTCAATCCCTGGCATTTATCCGGGGGAAGTAGCTAGAGGTCATGGAGCGGAGGGAGGCGGGCGTCCCGCACAAGGGTCTCGCGAAGCTCCATCCGAGAGATTCACCGGCTTCGCTCGTTGGATGACGGCCTATGTCTGCGGGTCCACCCGAATGCGCTCGGCGCTCGCCCGGCGGGCGGCGATTGCGCGCCGAGCACGCTGCACGCGGGCGGCGAGCGCGTGGCCACTCACGCGCCGCACGAACTGGAACGGGCGGTCACCAAGCAGGAGCCGCAGCGCGAGCCGCAGGGTGTTGGCGTCTGACTTGTCCGGGGTTCCGGTCGCGAACGGAGGCTGCGGGTCGTACTCGATCAGCAGCTGTAGCGACTCGGCGAGCTCACGACCGTGGAAGCGATCGGTCAGCGACAGCGCCATGTCGATGCCGGCCGATACGCCGGCGCCGCTGACGTGGTGGCCCTGCCAGACGACGCGGTCGCCGACCACCTCGACGCCCATGGCGCGGAGGTTGTCGCGGAAGCCCCAGTGGGTCGTGGTCTTCTTGCCTTCCAGTAGGCCGGCGGCGGCGTAGAGCCCGGCTCCCGTGCAAACCGACGCCGTCCATTGGCATCCAGGCGCGGCTGAGCGCAGCCAGTCGATCAGCACTTGGTCGCTGAGCACCGGCACCGGGTTGCCGCTACCTGGAACCACGATCAGGTCCGGCTGCGGCATCGTCTCGGGAGTGTCGGTGGGGATCACGGTGAGCCCGCAATCGCAGCGCACCGGGTCCAGCGAGCGCGCCAGGAAGTGCACCTCGGCGTCCGGCCAGCGGCTGATCACCTCGTAGGGCCCGACCAGGTCGAGCGCGGTGAAGTCGGGGTACAGGACGTACGCGATGCGCATCGTCAGCTCGCTTGCGCCGGCTCGACGTCGAAGCTGAACATCATCCCGCTCTCGTGGTGCTCGGCGATGTGACAATGGGCCATCCACAGGCCGGGGTTGGTGACCTCGAGCAGGATGTCGACCGTCTCGCCGGTCCGCACCAGCACCGTGTCGCTCCACACGAGGTTCGGCTCGGGTACGTCGTTGCGGGCGAGGATCACGAACCGTCCGGCCCCGTGCACGTGGAAGGGATGGTGCATCGGATGGTCTGAGTCCATCTCGTTGACGAGCCGGACCTTCACGCGGTCTCCGACCC
>DASQXU010000175.1:0-2261 GCA_035639555.1 Thermoleophilaceae bacterium | reverse complement strand
CTGGCCAAGCTCGTGCTCCAGAAGCCGGGCGTCGAGCGGATTGCGGTGATGATGTCGATCGTCTCGAACACCCGGGTAGACATCGTCGCCCGCGGGGTGATCAAGGCCTGCCTCGAGCTCGGCTATGACCCGGCCGAGAAGATCGCGATCTTCCGGATCCCCGGCGCCTGGGAGGACGAGGGGTTCAAGATCCTCGAGAGGTACGGCGTCGAGTACTGCGACCGCTCGGTGTCCATGCATGAGGCGGCCGGGCGCGCAGTCGAGAAGATCCAGGGCGAGGCGCCGCCGCCGGAGCCGGCCGAGATGCGGCAGACGACCGCGGAGATCGGCGGGGGCCGAGAGGTATGAGCATCCTCCTCTCGGAGGACACGACCTTCATCGTCCAGGGGATCACCGGCCGGGAGGCGGTCAACCTCACCCTCGAGTGCCTCGACTACGGCAAGGGGGCAAAGGTGGTCGGCGGGGTGACCCCGGGGCGAAAGGGGCGGGACGTGCACGGCGTGCCCGTCTTCGACACCGTCGAGCAGGCGGTCGAGCACCACGGCGGGCCGATCGACGGCTCGGTCGTAACCGTCCCGCCCGCGTTCACGAAGGACGCCGTGCTCGAGGCGATCGCGCACGGCGTCGAGCTGATCGTGATCGTCACCGAGCGCATTCCCCGCGCCGACGTGGCCCAGATGGTCGAGCTCGCGCGGATGCACGGCGCGCGCATCATCGGCCCCAACTGCCTCGGAGTGATCGTCCCCGACGTGATCAAGATGGGCGGGATCGGCGGGCCGGCCCGTGACGCGGCCAAGGCCTACACCCCCGGGCCGGTGGGCGTCATGTCCCGGAGCGGCGGGATGACCACCGAGATCTCCTCGACGCTCTCGGCCGCCGGCCTCGGCCAGTCCACAGCGGTGTCGATCGGGGGCGACGCGATCATCGGCTCGACCTACGCCGAGCTCATGCCGCTGTTCGAGGCCGACGAGCAGACCCAGGCGATCGTGATCTACACGGAGCCGGGCGGGCGGATGGAGGCCGAGCTGGCTCGCTGGGTCGTCGAGAACGACTCTCGCCTCCCGATCGTGGCGTTCATGGCCGGCCGGTTCATGGACGAGATGCCGGGCATGAGCTTCGGGCACGCAGGGACGATCGTCGAGGGCAGGGAGGACAGCGCCGCGGAGAAGATCGCCCGCCTCGCCGCCGCGGGGATCGAGGTGGCGGAGGAGATCGGGCAGATCCCGGACATGGTCAAGGAGCGGATCGGAGTCGCCGCCTGATGGACGGGCTGTTCATCGACGTCGAGCTGACCGCCGAGGCGCGGAACGACCCGGAGCTCGCGCGCAACCTCGAGGAGGCGTGCCCGGTCGACATCTACCGGGCGGTCGACGGGCGGACCGAGATCGTGCGTGAGAACCTCGACGAGTGCGTGCTCTGCGAGCTCTGCGTGCAGGCCGCCCCGCCGGGCGCCGTGCGGGTGCTAAAGCTCTACGACGGCGGCGTCCTAGAGCGCTGAGTGCCCGAGCTGCCTGAGGCCGAGCGCGCCCGGGCCGACATCGAGGCGCGCGCGCTGGGCCGGCGAATCGCCGCGGTCGATGACGCCGACTCGTACGTCTGCCGCCCCCACAGCCGGGGAGAGATCGCCGCGGCGCTCCGCGGCGCCCGACTCACCGACGCCGGCCGCCGGGGCAAGCAGATCTGGGCCGAGACCGACCGCGGCCCCGTGCTCGGGCTCCACCTCGGGATGACCGGTCGGGTGACGATCGACGCGCCGCCAGGCCCCTTCGACCGCTTCGCGCTCGAGTTCGCGGACGGGGGCCGCCTGGCGCTGCGCGACCCGCGCCGCCTCGGCCGCGCGGTGCTCGACCCTGACGTCTCGGCGCTGGGCCCGGACGCGGCCGAGGTCGGCCGAGAGGAGTTCCGCTCACGCGTCGGCCGGGGCACCGCGCCGCTGAAGGCGCGAATCATGGATCAGGCGACGATCGCCGGAGTGGGCAACCTCATCGCCGA
The DNA here is from genome assembly GCA_035639555.1 of Thermoleophilaceae bacterium. Taxonomy (GTDB): domain Bacteria; phylum Actinomycetota; class Thermoleophilia; order Solirubrobacterales; family Thermoleophilaceae; genus DASQXU01. Next base: position 269 of record DASQXU010000175.1, on the reverse strand, counting down.
CGAGGCGCTGTGGCGCGCCCGCCTCTCGCCGCTGCTGCTCGCCGGCCAGGCCACGCCCGACCAGCTCGATCGGCTGCGGCGGGAGATCCGGGCGGTGGCCCGCCGCTCGGGGCCGGAGGCCCGGGTGGTCGGTGAGCTGCTCGCCGAGCGCCGGCCGGATGGCCACTGCCCGCGCTGCGGCAGCGGCCTCTCGCGCGGGCGGGTCGGGGGGCGCACGACGTTCTGGTGCCCGCGCTGCCAGCCGGCGCCCTAGTTCTCGCCGAGCGCGC